>JBJHCD010000462.1:0-5349 GCA_050485845.1 Pirellulaceae bacterium
TTCGATTTCTCCCAGCAGGGCCAATGGCTCCAGGCCGGGGCGATCGACCTTGTTCACGAAGGTCAGGACCGGAAGCCCTCGGAGAGCACAGACGCGAAACAGCTTTTCCGTTTGCGGCTCAACCCCCTTGGCCTGATCCAGAACCATGACCGCGCAGTCGGCCGCCATCAGAGTTCGATAGGTATCTTCGCTGAAGTCATGGTGACCTGGCGTGTCGAGCAGATTGACTTGGATGTCGTCAAACTCGAAGGTCAGAACAGTTGAACTGACCGAGATTCCCCGCCGACGCTCCAGCTCCATCCAGTCCGACGTGGCGGCTCGTTGGGTCTTCCGCCCCCGTACTGCTCCCGCAACGTCGACGCAGCCGCCATAGAGCAGCAATTTCTCCGTCAGGGTCGTCTTTCCCGCGTCCGGGTGCGAGATGATGGCAAACGTCCGACGTCGTCGAGCTTCGGCCTGTACCTGCGAGTCAATTGCGTCCCCGGTCGCTTCGGTCATGTTCAGTCACTTTGGTTGCATGGTCGCACGAATAGTCCCTCGAAACTACCGAGAAGGCGAGGCGAGGGCAAGGGTCCCCGCAAGAGGTTCATGGGTGACCGTGGCAACGACCCGAGCGGGCTTCCGCAACAAGGGTAACAAACAAGGTGATAAGCCCAGCGAGGCCGAAGGTGAGCCTGCCAGTAGCGCGTTAGCCAGGAGAGTGGCCCAGGAGTGCCTGCCAGGAGAGTTAGCCGGGACGATGTGCCGCCATGCCGGGGGCAGGGAGGGGGCACGCCTGCGAGCCGATGACAGCAAGGACTCCCCGGTCGCAACCCTCCCGACTACACTGGGCGGTTTCTCCTGTTCTCGTCCCGGAATATCAAGTGAGCTGACTCGATGTCTGATCCACTCCTGCTACCAGAGATTCGTCTCATGTTGTCCGAGGGAGATGAAGCAGGCCTGGCCGATCTGGTCACGGCGATGCATCCGGCCAGTACGGCGAATTTCATTGAAGAGCTGGAAGACGAGGAACTCTGGCAACTACTGCAATACGCCCCGATCGATCGTCAGGCCTCCATCTTCTCCTTTCTTCCACTGCAAAAGCAGGCCGAACTGGTGTCGGGACTGGGACGGGATCGAATGTCCAAACTGTTGGAGCAGATGTCGCCGGACGATCGAGTGGACCTGTTGCAGCATTTGGACGAGGAAGTGGTGGAGAGCCTCCTGCCGCTGGTCGCCAAGGCGGATCGCGAAGACATTCGCCGGCTTCTCTCCTATCCGGATGGAAGTGCCGCCTCGGTGATGACCACCGATTACGCTTCGCTCTCATCCGATGTTACGGTCGACGAGGCAATTGCCAGCGTACGGCGGCAGGCCCCGGATCGTGAAACGATCTACTACATCTACGTGGTGGACGAGTACCGCCATCTGATCGGAATCGTCTCGCTCCGGGATCTCGTACTGGCCAAGGGGGGAACTCGGATCGCCGACATCATGCAGCGGGACGTGGTCTCGGTCCGAGCTGAAGTGGACCAGGAAGAGGTCGCTCGGCAAATGGCCCGTTACGACTTCATCGCCATCCCGGTGGTCGACCAGCAGCACCGGTTGATCGGGATCATCACGTTCGACGATCTGGCGGACATCATGGAGGACGAGGCGACGGAAGACTTCCACCTCACCGCCGCCGTCTCCCCCTTGACCCACGGCTACCACGAATCAACCGTCTGGACACTCTATGGCCGCCGAGCGGGGTGGCTGGTGATCCTGGTTTTCGTCAATCTGGTCTCCTCCGGGGTTATTGCCGCCTACGAGGAGACACTGCAAGCCGCGATTGCCCTGGCCTTCTTCCTCCCCCTGCTGATCGACAGCGGGGGAAATACCGGTTCCCAGGCCGCCACGCTGATTATTCGAGCGTTAGCGACCGAGGAGATACGATTGTCCGAATGGCTGGCGACCGTCTGGAAGGAATTGGGCGTCGGGCTGACGCTCGGATTCACCATGGCCGTGGCCAGCTTCCTGCTCGGAGTCTTCCGAGGGGGGCTGGAGGTGGGAATGATTGTCGGCATTTCGATGATGGGTATCGTTCTGGTCACCAATCTGATCGGCGTGCTTCTCCCTTTCGCCTTGACTCGGCTTCGCATCGACCCTGCCGTGGCCAGTAGTCCGCTGATCACCACAATCGCCGACGCCACCGGTCTGATCCTGTATTTCAACGTCGCCGCCTGGCTGATGGGGACCGAGTGGTTTTCGACGAGTTGACGGGTGGGGTTACAGTCGAGTTCGTCCGCCGTCGACCACGATGGCTTCCCCGGTGATCATGGAGGCGTCGCAAGCCAAAAAGACGATGGCCTCGGCGACGTCTTCCGGGGTGGAAGCTCGCTTCAGCGGCGTGACCGCCACCGCATTATCAATCATCTCCTGATGGTCCCGAAGCCAGCGGGACAAAATCACCCCCGGACAGACCGCGTTGACTCGAATCTCAGGAGCGAATGCCTTGGCCAGTGACTTAGACATAGTCACCAGGGCCCCCTTGGAGGCCGAGTAAGGGAGGGAACTTCCACTTCCCGTCAGTCCGGCGACGGAGGCGACGTTGACGATCGCACCTCCTCCGCTTTCTCGCAGCAGCGGGATCGTGGCTCGACTGACAAAGAACGCCCCCTTCACATTGACGTCGAGAATCTCATTCCAGATCCCTTCGGTCACCGATTCCAAATCGTCGAGCGGCACGAAATGGGTCGTGGCCGCGTTGTTGACCACCACGTCCAGACGCCCCCACTGCTCACGGCACTGCTCGGCCATCTGCCGGACTTCATCGTCTCGAGCGACATTGCAGGGGATGGTGAGGGCATCAACCCCCAACTCTCGGGCTTCCCGAGCCGTGCTTTCGGCGTCGTCGGCGGAACGGGAGTAGTTAATGGCGACGTGGTAACCGCGAGCGGCCAGGCGCAGCACGGTGGCTCGCCCAACGCCCGTTCCCCCTCCGGTAATCAGTGCGACGCGTCCTTCGGCAGCTGTCATATTTTCACAACCTCGTTACATTAATGGTGGCCGACTCCGCTGGAACCGCGAGAGGGAGTTCCCTGCGGAAGCCACCGGTTTCTCGGAATACAACGGTCTCGGAATACAACGGTCTCGGAATACAACGGTCTCGGAATACAACGGTCTCGGAATTCGACCGTCTCGAAATCCAACGGACATGATTCGCCTTTCAAGGGGTTTCCACCTCCGGGCGAATGCATTCGGGCGACCGTCCTGTCCCGATAAGAAGACAACAGACAAGTAGATCAGACAAGAAGATAACGGATGAACGACATCGATACAGCACAGTTCGAACGAAAGATTCATGTTCGGCAGCTTACCATTGAGGACTTTGATTCCCTGATCGAAATGCAGCAGGCCTGCTTTCCCGGCATGGCTCCCTGGACGCGCGAACAAATCGAAAGTCAATTACGAGTCTTTCCGGAGGGGCAATTCGCGGTCGAATACGAGGGGAAGCTGGTCGCTTCCGCCAACAGCTTGGTGGTCGAGTTTGGTCACTACACCGAGTGGCACAATTGGAAGGCGATTTCGGATAACGGCTATATCACGAATCACGACCCGAACGGCGATACGTTGTACGGCATCGAGATTATGGTGGATCCCGAATTCCGGGGGCTCAAGCTCTCTCGCCGCTTGTATGACGCTCGAAAGGAACTCTGCCGCGAGCGTAATCTGGCACGCATCATCATCGCGGGCCGAATTCCGGGCTACGGGCAATATGCCGAGGAAATGCGGGCTCGGGAGTATGTCGAGGAGGTGATGTCCAAAGCTCTGGTCGATCCCGTTTTGACCAGCCAGTCGGCCAACGGCTTTGTCCTGAAAGGCCTGATTCCCAACTATTTCCCAACCGATTCCGAGTCCCGTGGATGGGCCGCGTTCCTGGAATGGACCAATTTGGACTATCGCCCGGGCGCGAAGCGGCGGTACCACGCGGTTGAGTTGGTGCGGTTGAGCGTCGTTCAGTACCAAATGCGGGCGATCGATAGCTTCGAGGAGTTTGCGAAGCAGTGTGAGTATTTCGTCGACGTCGCCAGCGACTATAAGAGCGATTTTCTCCTGCTCCCGGAACTCTTGACGACTCAGTTGATGTCCTGCATCGAGACGACTCGGCCCGGCCTGGCTGCTCGAGAATTGGCCGAGTTTACCGAAGATTACCTCGAGCTGTTCGGACGCTTGTCCATCAAGTACGACGTGAACATCATTGCCGGATCGCACTTCACGGTCGAAGACGAAACGCTCTACAATGTGGCGTATCTGTTTCGGCGCGACGGAACGATCGGCAAGCAGTACAAGCTGCATATCACGCCCAGCGAGCGGCGATGGTGGGGAGTGGAACCGGGTGATCGACAAGAGGTCTTTGACACGGACTGTGGCAAGATCGCGATTTGCATCTGCTACGACATCGAGTTTCCCGAACTAACGCGGATCGCCTCGCAAAAAGGGGCCCAGATCATCTTCGTCCCCTTCAACACGGACACTCGGCAAGGCTACCTCCGCGTCCGCCAGTGTGCTCAGGCCCGCTGCATCGAGAACCATCAGTACGTGGCGATTTCCGGATGTGTCGGCAACCTGCCGTTCGTCGACAATGTCGACATTCATTACGCCCAGTCGGGAATTTTTACACCCTCGGACTTCTCGTTCGCACGCGACGCGGTCGCCTCCGAGGGGACGCCGAACATTGAAACGATCCTGATTCACGACGTCGACGTGGAACTGCTCCATCGACATCGCCACACCGGAACCGTGCAGAATTGGAACGATCGCCGGCGAGATCTCTACAAGATCGTGTACCATGAAGACGGACGGACCCACGAAATCTAGCCTTGGCACTTCCCGGGGGAACCGGCCGTCATCCACCGAATTAGCGATCGTCGTCGGCGGTGGACGAATTTCGGAGCTGCGAGGGGGTGCGTCGACCGTTGAGGGGTTGGGCAAGCGCGACCAGTGTCTCAAAGGTACCCGACTGAATCACACTATCCGATTGATTCACGAGTTGCCGCTTCCAGACCACGTTGCCGCAGCGGCGTCCCCCCGGCCGCTTCTCCAGCACTTCGGTCACCACATGAACGGTGTCTCCGATAAACATCGGCTGCCGGAATTCCCAATTCTGCACACTGACAAACGCCAGCGTGCGAACCTGCGGCGCGGTGCTGCTGAGCCCCGCCACCAGCGAAAGGCCGAGCAGGCCGTGAGCGATCGGACGGCGGTAGGGCGTTTGCCGAGCAAACTCGTGATCCATGTGCAGTGGGTCATAGTCTCCGCTCATTCCGGCGAAATTGACGACATCCGTCTCCGTAATCGTCCGCCGCGGGCTCGCCCAGACATCCCCCA
>JBJHCD010000463.1:0-5349 GCA_050485845.1 Pirellulaceae bacterium
TGTCGCCGACCGGGAACAGATGCCGCGGGAGGAACAAGCCGTGGATAATGGTACGCCCGAGCTGGACCCGAACGAATCAACCGTACCTCATCCGTTCGACGGGCCGTCGCTTGAAGACTCGGATCCGTTCCCCGATGAAGTACCGCCAAACGACGTTGATCCGCAACAGCTTCGAGCATCCGTGGCCGATGCCTCGCCGCGGGAGCGCATCGAATTGTTGCAACGGGCCGGTGACCTGTACTTAAACCGCTTGGCCGACGTCCAATCGGCGCTCGATTGCTACCAGCAGGTCTTGGAGTTGCTGCCTGTCGATGAGCGTGCCAAGCCGAAACGCAACGACAGTTGGCTGCTGGCAGAGCTGAAACTAGCCTACTCGGTCGATACGCAATAACCCCTATTTACGCAGGAGCCTATCATGAAATTGCTTTACCTTTTGCCCGCGGCCTTGGCCCTTTTGTTGGTGCTTCCTGAGGGTTCGCTGTGGAGTCAACCCGCCCCGCGACAGGCCAAGGAGCCTGAGCAGACCAGGAAAGGCGATGCAATTGGTCTGCCCAACGACCTACCGACTTCGCTCGATGCTGCAATTTCCCGCGCCCTGCAAAATGACCCGGACATTCGGCTGGCCGAATTGAAAATCGAGCAAGCGCGAGCGGAGCTACGCCGACAGCGTTTGAAAGTGACACAAGATGTCACGTCGGCCTTTAGGCGATTCCAGCATAGCCGCGATCTTCTTGAACGGCAGCAATCGCTTATAGAGACGGGAGAACTTACCTTGGTGGAACTCGGACCCACCATGATTAGTTTTGCCGAAAACGAAGCCCTTCTGAGGTACCACTTGGGCGTCACTGTAGCGGACGACAGGAACGGTGAGAGGGGCGACGCGTGGACCGACAGGCAAATGCCCCTTTCTCACCGCGAACGTCCTGGTTTGCCGGACGAAATCCGAAAACGACTGGAGAGCGTGCGAGTTGCGGCACAGGAGGACACCCCGTTGGAAGAAGTGGAAAACTTGCTCTCGGAAGTGACCGGTATGAAGTTTTTGTTCGACAATGATGTACGCCAGATGGAATTCTTGACATTGATCGAGGTTCCCAATGTCCTGATGCTGTTGACCGTTTTACACGATAAGGACGAACTCTGTTTCCTCGTGAGGGATTACGGCATCTTTGTTACCTACGAACACCGGGCGCGTGAGATGTTTGCTCCCGCAATTCCTGCAGATTTGCCCTACACCCCTGGAGCCCCCGCCCACGGAGGCGGCATGGGAATGGGAGGGGCGTTACGTGGAGGCATGTTCTAATTTTCCTAACTCGACTGGAGCAACAACTTCGGGAGACCAGCGGTCGGGTGCCGAGCACGAGTTGCTTCCGGCGACTGGGGGCCACCTCAGAGATCGTCGGCCACATCCTCTTCAGCCGAGTGACCCTCGTTTTTGAAGCCGGAACGGTGGATGCCCTGTCGCTCGCACCGATGGCTGTGCTGCCAAGACATCAGCGACAAGGAGTTGGCAGCAGGCTGCTAGCGCCAGGCCTGCACGCCAGCCGACGCGCCGCCCAAGGCAACGGGGACCCCCACGCCCCTCCAGAGTACTACCCTCGCTTCGGGTTCTCCGCGCACTTGGCTCGACGACTGGAGTCACCATTCGGCGGTGGTGAGGCGTGGATGGCTCTGGAACTTGTGGCGGGATTACTGGAGGGACTCGAAGGCCGAGTTGAATTTTCGCCGCCGTTCACGGCGTTGGAGTAGCGAGCATCAAGGATGCCTCGTTCGTGACTGACGATCTTGCGCTTGCGGAAACCCTGCCCTGCCGAGCTGGAAGAGCTAAATGATGACCGAACCTGCATTAGCCTCCATCCAGCACCGCTTTCAATGACCGCAGGTCGGCTTCGACCATCCCGGCATCTTTGGCGAATTGCTCGTCGGACATGCCGGGAAGCTGAAACAGCGTGAACATCACCTCGCTTCCCTCGCCGTTGGCGACAACTCGCATGGGGTTCAGGATCGATTGGCCATCAGGCAACGTGACAACGTGATCCAAGACGCCGAAGTCATTGGCGGGGACGAACTGAATCCCCACCCAACCCGAGGGTGTCTCCATCTGCCACTCGTCGCCGGACTTTCGAACCGAAAGGCAGAACGACCGCACCCACTGTGGCAGGTTCTCCGGGTTCGAGGCGAACTCGCAGACCACTGACGGCGGTCTGTTGATCGAGCATGTGATCGTTCGGGAGTTCATCATGGCATCACTCAATGTGGCTTTTTGATCTCGGTCGCATGGTCACTCCACCAGTCGAACTCTGCCGACTGGTCTCCAAGCAACGACTTCTCGAATGGAAGCTCAAGCTGCCTTGACTCGCCACTCTCCTCAACGACCGTACTGGCACGACACTCAGCGACAATCTCTCTTGCCGTCACGGGATCACAGCGCAGGAAGCGGCCAAGTTGTCCCTGACTGATCTTTCCCTGCTCGAACGCTTGGACTGCAAGGTATTTGTAGCGAACATGTCAAACTTGAGGTTTCGAGTCCGAGTAGAGACGCTGCGGACAACCTACGGGACTTCCTGCGATTGGGGCAGCCACGAAGTCGAGCTGATTATTCCGTCGAGCACTATTCCGGTGGTGGCAGTCGATGCATAATCCGTGGCTGTCTTTCGGGGCATTTGGCGAGATCGACGTTCTCAAGCCAGGCGAGTCGGCGGCGGATGCGGTCGGCATCGGCTTCGCTGCAGGCCATCGTTACGGACTTACCTTCCAGATTTCCAAGAACTGCCAGCCCTGGGGTGTCTTTACGACCACCCCGCTGATGTCCCACGTCTTTTGGACGATCTGCGTGACCTGCTCGGGAACCGGCACCGGGCCGATCACGCCATCGTACGCCGTCAGTGCCTCGAGCCAGAGTTTTCCCGGCTTGATCTTCATGATCCAGAAGTGGTCTTCGATTCTGTCCTCGAAGTCGTCCTCGAAGTCGTCGGGGGCGTTCCAATTCACGAATTCTTCCAGCAGGCCAAGCACGTCCTGAGCGGCGGGTAAATCCTTCGCCGCCTCTTCTGCTTGCTCCTCTGCAAACGAGGTATCTTCGGCATAGCCCTTCTCGGCCAGCCACTTCGCCAGCTTCTTCGTGACCGTCCCGGCAGCCTGCATCGTCTCCTTCCCGCACATGACCTTGTGCGGCATGAAGTAGCCGAGGAATTCCGAGTAGCCGCCGAGAATCTCCTCTGGGCCGAAGGTACCGCAGAACGTTCCCCCCTTGCCGGTGATTTTCTTGTATTCGTCCTGTTCACGGCCGGGCCAGTAAGACTCCAGATAGCTCTCGAACAGTTCGATGATGGATTGGTATTTCGCAAAGGTCTTCGGTTTGAGGCGGGCCTTTTGGTCGGCCAGAAACTCAGCAAAAACCTGCGAGATCGTCTTGTCGGTTGTCGGCATTGACTGCTCTCTCCGTGCTTGTGCCATGCGTCCTGTTACTTTGCCTGATTCTCGACTGTCGACACGTAGACCGCAACCGCACTCTTTGTCATTTGGCAGCAGCGAGGACTTCGCCCCCATTCCAGCCGGAGTTCCCTCGCGACTCGTAGGGGTGCGGTGAATGAACCCATTTCATGTTGTCAGAAACGGTGGGAGCCAGGGAGCGGCATGGGAGGGTTCGGCAGCGGAAAATGGGAATTGATGCGGAGGCAAGATAGCAACGATCGAAGAATCGTTATCCAAACCTTAGCCCCTCTGGAACTCGGGGGGCGTCCACGCGCCGAGGTCGATTTGGTCGAGAATCGTTTCGATCTTCATGGGCACTTTCCTCGTCGGTGACGGAATTCGGCCTGTTGGCGCCCTTGTGACCCTCTTTTCAGCCACCGTGTCCGGATTTGTCCGGATTCCGGCCGGATTCTCATTTCGGGTATTCCTTCTCGGTGCGAATGTAGACCGTGGACGGGCCTCTGCCCTTCTTCTCCAGCAGTCCGAACTGTTGCAACTCGCCGAGGTCGCGGCGAACCTGTCTCTCGCTGATACCTGTAATCTGCGTGAAATCGCTCGGTTTGTATTCTTCTCCGAGATGCGTCGCTTCCAGAAACTGCCGTTGCCGATCGGACAGTTCGATGCGAACGTCCGGTTCGGGAGTCCGGAACAGTGTCAGCCACACGGAACCCTGCTCGACTTTCCACTTCGGCGCTTTCGCTCCGATCGCGGTGCACTCCTGAATGATTTTCTGAGTTCCCATCCCCAGTTGTTCCATCAACGCTCGCAGGTAAAAGACCCGTGCGATATCCGGATTGTTCGGCCGCGATGCGTGCTTTCGACGTAGATCGGCCGCAGTCCAGTTCTCGGGCAATCTGCCCGGTTTCTGAATCACCAGATAAGTCGGATAAATCTTGACACGCACGTCACCTCCAAGTACCGCGTAATCCCGATGCACGATCGCGTTGACCAGTCCCTCCCGGAGCGCAAACAGCGGATAGGCCGGATAGTCAACGCGTTCCAATCGGCCACGCTCCTCCGGACGAGTTCCACGCTCTGATCGGCCGTCGCCCGCAATGTCGAAGCGCCCACTCGCACCCAGATTTCGCGGCTCAGCGAATACGGCTTATCCGATCCGCGTGGAACATCCACGACGACCACTGTTTTCTCCGAAGCCGTAACGGAAGAAACCGAGAAAAGTGCGGAAGGCGTCATTTCCCTGGCGAGCAACCCGTACAGTTCTCGTGCGAGCGAATCGCCCTCCGAGACCCCTGTCACGTCACCATTGTCTTTCACGCCCCACAGAACAATCCCGCCCTGCTGGTTCAGGAACGCGCAAACCGTTCGCGCCACCGACTCGATCTGCGCACGGCCGCTCATAAATTCCAAGGTTTCAGACTCCCCGCCCTTGATGAGCCGAAGAATTTCGTTGCTCATTCCCCCTCTCCCTTCGTCCGGCGGCGAATCGCCTCAACGTCCCCCAACTTCGGCAAGTGTTTTTCCAGCAGTTCGCGATGTTGGCGGAACTGCGCCGTGGCAAACAGTCGGGCGTCCTCATCCCGGCCAAACGTCTGAACCCAGTTTCCCTTTCGGCCGCCGATTTCGGGGATGTCATGCCGCATGGCAAGTTCGTACATGTCGATAATTCGCACATCCGGGAGAACCTCACTTTCCGCACTTCCACAAACAAATAACTTCGATTTTCCGCCCGGCTCGGTCAAGAGCCGGGAAGCGATGTGGGGGGAGCTATTTTCCGTAGGTTGCAGGGTCAATTCCCAGCAGGGTTAGCAGGCGGACTTGAGTTGGGTTCAGTTCGTCGTACAGGATCGTGGGCTCGGCGTCGCGAGGCTGATTTCCTTGGGTAAGCTCATGGCAGCGAAGGTCCTCCAGTAGGTCAAG
>JBJHCD010000464.1:0-5348 GCA_050485845.1 Pirellulaceae bacterium
CTCGAGCGGCGAGCCCGGAAATGGGCGGAGGAGTGGCAAGTTACTTTGGTGCTTAAGGGACACCACACGTTCATCGCCCAGCCAGGTCGAGAGGCACATAACCATTCGGGCAATCCCGGCATGGCGACCGGCGGTTCGGGAGATGTCCTGACGGGGATCACGGCCGCCCTGCTCGGCCAAGGGCTCCCCGCCTGGGATGCAGCTCGTCTGGCCTGCCATGTCCATGGGCGAGCGGGTGACTGGGGGACCGCCAACTTGGGGCCCACCTCACTGATCGCCAGTGACCTTGTCCGCTGGCTGCCGATCGCCTGGACCGAGTGCTCGGGCCGCCCCCCACCCAAGTGAAGGTGCGGGCCGTTGATCCCTTTTTCGGACCGGCTCATAATGCGGCGGTTCGAGCGATCCGGTTTGGGCGATCCGGTTTGGGCGATCCGGTTTGGGCGATCCGGTTTGGGCGGTTCTTGGGCCGGACCCTGGTGACCGTCGGATTGAGCCATGGAGCCCGAGTCGGGCTTGGGCCTTTCCGGCATTACCTGATGCGTCATCGGCAATGGGCTGGCGGTCGAACCGACGCCCCGTGACCTATTTCACTCCTTCCTATAAAAAATATCAAATTACCCCGAAAAACGACTCCGTGAGACTGCTGCGAGATCTCAGTGAATTGACAGGCAACGTCCGTGGGGGCGCTGTGGCGATTGGTAACTTTGACGGAGTGCATCGGGGGCATGCCGCGATTATCGAGCAGTTGCGGGGGGCGGCCCGGCGAGTGGGGGGGGCGTCCATCGTCTTCACGTTCGATCCTCATCCGGTTCGTCTGCTGCGGCCCGAAGTGGCTCCTCCTCCGCTGACTTGGACCGACCGCAAGGCAGAACTTCTGGGGGAACTGGGGGTCGACGTCGTTCTGGCCTATCCCACGGACATGGCCCTCCTGCGGTTAACTCCCGAGGCATTCTTCGAGCGGATCGTGCTCGACAGCCTGGCGGCCCGAGCGATGGTGGAGGGTCCCAATTTCTACTTCGGCCACGACCGACAAGGGGATGTGAAGCGGCTGGAAACACTTTGTCGCCGGGAGGGGATTGAGCTGACGGTGGTCCCGCCGACCATGGAGAGGGGCGAATATATTTCCAGTAGCCGGACTCGTACCGCGATTGCCGCGGGACTGGTCGAGGAAGCTCGCCACTACCTGACCCAGCCGTATCGTATTCGCGGGATGGTGACTCATGGGGCTCGCCGAGGTGCCACGCTGGGGTTTCCGACGGCCAATTTGGAGGCGATTGACACGCTGCTTCCGGCGCCCGGGGTCTATGCGGGCCGAGCTTACCATCAAGGCCAGGTTTACCCGGCAGCCACCAGCATTGGCCCGAATCCCACGTTTGGAGAACACGCATTGAAGGTGGAAACGCATCTGCTGGACTTCCGCGGATCACTTTACGGACTGCCACTCGAGGTTGACTTTCTCGCTCGGCTTCGCGACATTCGAGCCTTCTCCTCCGCCGAACAGTTAGGGCAGCAACTGACTGCGGACTTGCAACGCACGCGTCAACTGCAAAGTTGATCATTGGTTCCACCAGTCCCATCAAAGGCCCATCAGACACGAGAAGCACAGAGGAAATGACGATCAACTGGACGGCATTCGGCGACATCATTCAGAATCATCAGCGATTTGTCCTGACCAGTCACCTGCGTCCCGACTGCGACGCATTGGGAAGCGAGTTGGGCATGGCCGGACTACTGGACACCCTGGGGAAGGATGTCCGTATTGTGAATCCGCAACCGACACCTCCCAACTTGGCGTTCATCGATCCCGAGCAGCGGATTGAGGCGATCGGAGTCGGAGTGACGGCCGAGGATTTGGAAGACCGGGAGGTGTTGATGATCCTGGACACCAGCGCATGGGCCCAATTGGGCGACATGGGTCCGTTCATCCGTTCGACTCGGGCCAAGCGGATCGTCTTGGACCATCACGTCGGCGAGGACGATTTGGGAGCGGAACTGTTCAAGGACCGGACGGCGGAGGCGACGGGCCGACTGGTGGTCGACGCGGCGGAAAGCCTCAACGTGCCACTGGACCAGCGGATGGCCACTCCGCTGTTCGCCGCGCTCGCGACCGACACCGGATGGTTTCGCTTTCCCTCCGCTTCCGCCTCGACTTACCGCTGTGCCGCCAAACTGATCGAAGCAGGTGCCAATCCCTCGTCACTACACCGGATCCTGTACGAGCAGGACACGCTGGGACGGATGCGTCTCCGAGGGTTGGTGCTGGAGCGGATTCAGAGCGACGTCGGGGGGAGGTTGGCACATACCTACGTCCGGCTGACCGATTTTGTCGAGACGGGTGCCGTTCCCAGCGACACGGAGGACCTGATTAATCTGGCGTTGTCGATCGTCGGGACGGAGTTTGCCGTGATACTGGTGGAACTTCCCAACGATCAGTTCAAGATCAGTTTTCGCAGTCGCTCGGATGTCGATTGCAGCCAGTTGGCCAAGAGCTTCGGTGGTGGAGGGCATAAGGCGGCGGCGGGGGCAACCTTGACCGGCCCCTTCGAGGAGGTCCAGCAGCGCGTGCTTGACGCCGTCCGCGCGGCCATGCGATAATCTGCCCCGCTGACGGTGGTGGTTGGAACCAGTCCCTGTCACCTCGCCGATTGCCCTCCGTAACTCCCCTGCCCACCGCCGCGTCGCTGCATCCGAGCGACAGGTCCTCTTCGAGGTCCTCGGCTCTGTCGTCGTTCGTGCTGTCGTGTTTTTTGTACTGTCGTCATGTGTACTGTCGTCATGTGTGCTGTCGTCAAGTGTACTGTCGTGCTTTTGCACGGTAACCGTTTGTACTATCCTCGTCGGCTCAGTTGACTCCCGGTCCCCTGCCCCGCAACCTGTCCGATAGTCGCAGCCTGTCACATAGTCCGTTCATTCAAGATCGCTCCGGGGGGAGACTCCGGGTTGGCGGGTCTTCGATTGATACCTTTGATGGAGAAATGGCATGAATTCAGAACGGTCCACTCCGCCACCGACCAGTGGTCCGCCTCGGCGAAATTTTCTCTGGGTACTGGGAGCGTTGATTACGGGAGCGATTTCGGGACTGGCGGGATTGTTGAGCGGCCTATGGGTTTTTGTCGATCCGCTGGTCCGCCGTCCTGGGAAACCTTTGCGAGCCGGTGGAGAAGTGTCGGGGCCGGGTGAAGGGTATTATCGAATCGCGAGATTGGATTCCATTCCAGCCGACGGGGTTCCTCGGCGGTTCGCCGTGATCGCGGATCAAGTCGATGCTTGGAATTTCGTGCCGGACCAGCCGATCGGCGCGGTCTTTCTCCGCCGCGAGGGAGACGACACGCTGCAGGTATTTCACAGCACCTGTCCGCACGCGGGTTGTTCGGTCTCCGTGGCGAACACCGCGTTTCATTGTCCCTGCCACAACAGCTCGTTCGACTTCAGCGGAAGTCGAGAGGCGCGACCAGGAAAAACGAATCCCAGCCCTCGCGATCTCGACCAGTTGGAATATCAGATCGTTGATGGCGAGGTTTGGATTGAGTTCCTTGATTTTTACACCGGCCGCCCCGAGAAGACACCGAAGATATGATCAGCTCATTAATCAATTGGATTGACGATCGCACGGGTCTTCGGAAGATGACCCACGAGGCCCTCTACGAAAACATTCCGGGGGGAGCCCGCTGGCGTTACATCACCGGAAGCATGCTCGTTTTCGCCTTTGTCACTCAGGCGATCACGGGCATTTTTCTGTGGATGTGCTACAGCCCCGGAAGCCAGAACGCCTATGAGAGCGTCTACTGGATTCAGAACGAACTGCAGGGAGGTTGGATTCTGCGAGGAATCCATCACTTCATGGCGCAGGCCATGGTGGCCCTTTTGCCTCTGCATCTGCTGCAGGTCGTCATCGACCGGGCCTATCGGGCTCCGCGTGAGTTCAATTTCTGGCTCGGGCTGATTCTGATGTTGATCACGTTGGGGCTCTCGTTGACCGGCTACCTGCTACCCTGGGACCAGAAGGGATATTGGGCGACCAAAGTGGCGACCAATCTGATGGCCTTGGCCCCTGGGGGAGAGCAACTACAGAAGTTGGTCGTGGGAGGCTCCGACTACGGGCACTACACGCTGACTCGATTCTTCGCTCTCCATGCCGGCCTGCTACCAGCTCTGTTTGTCTTTTTCCTGGTGCTGCACCTTGCCCTGTTCCGCAAGCATGGCATCACGGCCGAATCGTCACCCCATCGTCCCGATCAATATTTCTGGCCTTACCAGGTTTTGAAGGACAGTGTCGGCTGCCTCGTTTTGTTGGCCGTCGTGCTGGGGATTGTCCTTTGGCAGGGAGGGGCGGAGCTGGGGCCCCCCGCCGATCCCGTGGAAGCCTTCGAAGCCGCTCGGCCCGAATGGTACTTTCTGTTCCTCTTCCAGTTCTTGAAGAAGTTTGAAGAGGCGGAATTCTTCGGCGCCATTGTGGCCCCGGGACTTGTGGTCGGCTTCCTGTTCCTGATGCCCCTCATCGGCCGCTGGCGGATCGGACATGCGATCAACGTGGTCGTGCTGCTGGTATTGATCGGCGGAGCGGTCTATTTGACGGGCGAGGCGTTGGTCGAGGACAATCGGGCCGCTTGGTTCGAGTACAATCCGGACCAGCACGAGGGGGACGAGGAGGCATTGGCCCAGTACCGCGATCGGTTCGAGTCCTCTCGAGGCTACTTGGAGGCCGTGGCCCAATCGCACCGCGAGTATGAACGAGTTCAGGAGCTGGTGCGGTTCCACGGGATTCCCCGTCAAGGTGTCACGGCCCTGATGCGTGACGACCCGGAACTTCAAGGCCCTCGGTTGTTCCAGGCCAAGTGTGCCAGTTGTCACAGCTATTTGGATGAGGATGGCGAAGGGATTGCGGGACCGGCCCCGAGTGAAGATGGCGAGCCCAACGGGGGTCCGAATCTCTACAAGTTCGCCTCGCGCGACTGGATCCGAGGTCTGCTGGATCCCGAGCAGGTGGTGACGGAAGCGTACTTCGGCAATACCGCTCACCGTCACGGCGAGATGGTGGACATTGTGGAGTCGATGCTGAGCGACCTGGACGAGGAGGGGCAATCGGCCTTGGAGGACCTGATCGCGGCGCTCTCGGCGGAAGCGGGGCTTTCCTATCAGGAACGCGAGGATGCCGAGGCGGAAGAATCGGGAATGCTCGAGCGAGGGCGAGAAGCCATCACGGATCGGTTCGGCTGTGTGGACTGCCACCAGTTCCAAGACGACGGCTTCCTAGGCATGGCTCCCGATCTGACCGGATACGGCTCGCTGGAATGGCTCAAGCTGATGATTGCCAATCCGGAACATGAGCGGATGTACGAGGCGACGAA
>JBJHCD010000465.1:0-5332 GCA_050485845.1 Pirellulaceae bacterium
TCGATTACATGGTCTACCCGAATCGCGACCATGGCCTCCGGGAAGGGGCCGGAACGTTGGTTCATGTCCGAATGCTGATCATCCGGTATCTGCTGGAACACCTCGCCCCAAACTAAGCCGGTTCAGTCGGCTCGTTGCCGCTCTACCCCATTCAGCCAAATTCAGCCCACCTCGATACGGTTGTATCCAAGGTTTCGCGTTGGTTTCACAAGCGGCATCCCGTGCCTTCCGGCAAAGGGGAACGAAACGCTGCAAGCCGATCCAAGAAAGGGGACACCGGATTGGATTCTCGTTCAGCGGCGTGCTCCAAGTACCTTCATCAGTCCAAATAAAGGAATTCGCTCGCGTTCAAGATCGCCAGACACAGCTGAGTTCGGGCATGGTAGAGCGACTGCTCCAAGCGATCGGGCGACTCGTCTTGTGAGTGGTCGGCCAAGCGGTTCTCAAGAAACCGAAGGGCCTCGTTCACTTCCTCTCCCTGAGGACTCCGCCCCCAGGCCAGTTGCATCGCCAAGCGAACCGCCCGTTCGTCACGCTGACGATCATCCACGTGAGACTCGCGCCGAGCACCAACGGCAGTCACCGCAAGTTCAACATCGTTAGCATCGTTAGCATTGGTCGCATCAATAGCAGTAGCAGCAGGAACAGCAGCAATCTCATCGGAATCGGCAACGGGTTCCGGGCATTCTCCCCAAGTCCGCTCGGCCAATTTCTCCGCCATCTGCCAGGAGAATTCCGAATTCAGCAGCAGCAGGGCCTGTGGAGCGGTTGTGGAGGCATATCGGCGGGCACAGCTTTGGTTGGGATCGGGCCGATCAAAGACTTCAAAAATTGGAAACCGAAGGTTTCGTCGAGCGAAGACGTAGATGCTCGAACGAAAATGCTCGGATCGATCCTCCGTGATGTCCCATTGTCCCTTGAGTAGCGTTCCCCGGAGTTCTTCCGGCAGCGGTGGCCGAACTCCCGGCCCTCCCATGCGTTCGTCGAGCATCCCCGATACGGACAGCATACTGTCACGTATTACTTCCCCCTCCAGCCGCCGCCGCTCGTAGCGCGTGTACCAGCGGTTCCCCGGATCCAGCTCCAGATTGTGCCGCCAATTCTCAGCCAGGGAATTCTTAGCGTGGAACTTCTTGGTCGGGGAATTCTTAGCGTTGGAACTCCCGGTGTCGGAGCTTGTATCCTGGGAACTTGCATCCTGGGAACTCACAACCTCCGGGTTCCGATCCACCTGCTCGTCCAGGTAGCTGCTCTGCCGAAAAGCGTCTGACAGCAGAATCTCGCGATGGAGCCGTTTCAGGCTCCAATCATGATCCCGTAACGTGACGGCCAAATAATCCAGCAATTCCGGATGGCTCGGATCATAACCCGCCAGTCCAAAGTCGCTCGGTGTCGAGCAAAGTCCGCGGCCGAAGTGAAACTGCCAGACACGATTCGCGATCACCCTGGCCGTAAGTGGATGGTCGCGATCCACCAGCCAGTCGGCCAGTGCGGTGCGGAGTCCCTTCCCTTCGTCGGCGCCGGGTCGGTACGTTTCATCTGGCCGGGCCACGACGCGTGGAAAACCAGGCTGCACCTCGGGGCCAGGCCGCCGCCAGTCGCCTCGAATGGCGACATGCGTCGTGAGTACATCCTCGGCCGTGGGCGTTTGGAGATGCAGAATCGACCGGTTCCGCGTCAGGGGAATGGACGATTCGAAGAACGCCCGTAATCGGAAAAAGTCGGCCTGGCTGATGGGGTCGAAACGATGCTCGTGGCACTGGGCACAACCGATCTGCGTCGCCAAGAAGACCGCGCCGACCGTCCCCGTCAGTTCATTCAGCAGGTTGTGCCGCCGCTCTTCCTGCGAATTGATATCCGGCATGTCGGGACCGGAGAGGCAAAAAGCGGTTGCCAACGCTTCGGGCGAGTCGTTTCCAAACAACTCGTCTCCAGCCAATTGCTGTCGGACAAACTGGTCATACCCCAGATCGCGGTTGGCGGCATCAATCACCCAGTCCCGATATTCCCAGGCTTGGGAGCGAATTGCGTCGAACTCGAAGCCATCCGTTTCGGCGAATCGAGCCAAGTCGAGCCAGAACTGGCCCCAGCGTTGCCCGAAGCGAGGCGAGGCGAGCAACCGGTCGACCAGCCGCTCGTAAGCATCCGGTGCCTCATCCGAGAGAAAATCTTCACGCTGTTCCGGCGTCGGGGGAATTCCCGTCAAAGTCAACGTGAGTCGCCGCAGAAGTACCTCTCGCGAGGCTTCCGGAACAGGACGAGCACCGCGCCGAATTCGCTCCGCTTGCAGAAATTGATCGATCGGTGACGCTTCCGATCCGTTTTCCGGCGACGCCGGGAGCGGTGGAGCCACGAGTGGCCGGTAGGCCCAGTGGTCCCGATCGCTCGCTGAAATCGGCGTCTCATCCAGGTCTTCCGCCTCCTCCAACTCGGCTCCTCCCAGGGGAAGCGGCAGCAGGGTACCAAGAGTCGGGATTAGCCCGATGCTGCCGGCCAGGAACAGGAATAACCCTCTCAGCCGGATCGAAGGCGAACCGCCGCGCCACTTGGGGAGAGCGAGTTTACGGCTTGCGGTCATCTCCGTCCCAGATGATGCCATAAGGTGCCGCGATCGCGGGTAATTGCACCGGACGTCTTCCGACATGGATGTCCTCACTTGCATTGTCATCTCGAGATGCCTTTCTCCCCGCCCGTGGAACCTCATGGGGAGTTGTCGATCCGCCGTGGAACGACGGGATCTTTCCCGTGTCGAACCGCTCAGGAAATCAACTCCCGAACCACATGAGCTTCTCCTGGACCGGTCAGCCGTTCGTCCAATCCGTTGTGGTGGAACGAGAGTCGATGGTGGTCAAGTCCCAGCAGGTGGAGCAGCGTGGCGTGGAAATCGTTCACGTGGACACGATTCTCCGCCGCTCTTAAACCAATCGGGTCGGTCGCCCCGTACGCTCGGCCTCCCCGAACTCCGGCACCGGCCAGCCAGGCGCAGAATCCCCAGGGATTGTGATCGCGTCCTTTACCCGATTCACTCATCGGCATCCGACCAAACTCGCCCCCCCAGATCACGAGCGTGTCGTCCAGGAGTCCGCGCCTTTTCAGATCACGAAGCAGTCCGGCGACGGGCCGATCAGTCGCTCGACAGTATTGGCCGTGATTCTTCAGAACATCATTGTGGGCGTCCCAACCGTTGGTGTCTCCTGAGTAGAGTTGCACACACCGCACGCCCCGCTCGACCATCCGCCGCGCTAGCAGACAGCGGAGTCCGAACTCCTGCGTGTCCGGGTTATCGACACCGTACAACTGCAGCGTCTCGGCCGATTCGTCGGCAATGTTCACCAACTCCGGAGCGGCCGACTGCATGCGGAAGGCGAGTTCGTAGGAGGAGATCCGGGCCGCCAGTTCATCGTCCTGGTCCCGCAGGGCCCAATGACGCCGGTTCCAGTTTTGGATCAAGTCGAGCGTCTCACGCTGCTCGGTGGAGCGTAGCTTTCCCGCCGCTCGTAGATTGAGAATCGGTGCTTCGCCGGGCCGCATGGTAACGCCTTGGTGCCGAGCCGGAAGAAAGCCACTGCTCCAGGCGGGAGGTCCCCCTTTGATGCCCCCTCCCGGATCGGGAAGGACCACAAAGGCGGGCATGTCGGCATTCTCGGAGCCGAGTCCGTAGGCCAGCCAGCTTCCGAAGCTCGGACGCCCCATCAAGATACTGCCCGTGTTCATTTGATAGACTGACTGAGGGTGATTCACGCTATCGCCATGCAGGCTGCGGATCACGCACAGGTCGTCGGCACATTCGGCCAGATGAGGCAAGAAGTCGCTGATTTCCAGCCCCGACTCGCCATGCGGCCGAAAGGGCTTGCAGGGTCCGAGGAGCGGGTTCTTGGCGACTTCACGGCGCGTCATCACCTCCCCAAAGCTCTCTGGAAGGGGTTGGCCCGCGAACTTTTCCAGCTCGGGCTTCGGGTCGAACAGGTCGACGTGGCTGGGGCCCCCATGCATGAAGAGCCAAATCACCCGTTTCGCGCGAGGAGTGAAATGGGGTGGACGGGCCGACCCGGCAGTCGCCGTGGAGTCAGCACCCGCCGCCGCCCCCGAAAAAACGCTCGGCGAGCCGAATTCACCCAGCCAGGCCGCCAGGGCAATCCCAGCGGCTCCGCCTCCCGCCTCCCAAAGAAAGTGTCTCCGGTGGGGCTGGAGGGCCGTGACCTGACGAGGCATGGCTGCTTCTCCTAGGAATCAGGGAGAGAGCCGCTTGGGTTCCGAACGGTTACTCGTGGCGCAACGCTTCGATCGGATCCATTTGAGCGGCCCGAATGGCCGGATAAAGTCCAAAAGAGACTCCAATCATAACCGAAATCCCGAAGGCAAGGGGAATCGAAAGTGGAACAATTTCAGGTTGCATGTTCTGCACCACTTCCGGCAAATTCCGCATGGTCTCCGGAGCATACTCTTCCATCACATACCGCAAGAAACGGACGCTGATCGGGCAAAGGTAGCCAAAAACAATTCCCACCCCACCCCCAACAACGGAGAGCGCGATCGTTTCGACCAGGAATTGTCGAGTAATATCGGCTCGGCGAGCACCGAGGGCCCGGCGAATACCGATTTCCCGAGTTCTTTCCGTCACCGTCGCCAGCATGATGTTCATGATCCCAATGCCTCCCACAACCAGCGAGATCGCGGCAATCAGTCCCATGAAGACCATGAACATGAGTCGCGTGGTGCGAGCTTGCTCGAGCAATTCCAAGGGGACGACCGTGGCGACGTCCTCCATGTTTTCATGGCTGCGCAGCGTCTCCTCGACCAATGCCGCCGTGGCCAGCACGTTGCTGACATCATTGACGCGGAGCGTAATCTGGTTCAGTTCGACCACTTCCCCTTCAAACGTACCACTCCCCCGCGTCACGACCGTGTCTCCGATCCGCTGACGCATGGTGGTGATCGGAATGTACATGTCACTGGAAAAGTCTTGCGAGTCCAGCGATCCACCGATGGCGGCCGATGCGTTTCGATGCCGCAGCACCCCCACGACCTGATAAAAGTCCTTGTGCTCGGCAATGTAAACTCGCCGTCCGATGGGATCCTCATACGGAAAAAGTCGCTCCGCCGCTCGAGCGGCCAGGACACAGACGGTGTGCCTGTTCTTCAGATCCGCCTCGGTAATGAACCGGCCGCGATCGACGACTAGCCGAGTCACGATGGCATATTCGGGAGTACAGCCGACCATGCGGCCATCGACGACTTTCCCCCCATGGCGAATCTGACGGCGGATCTCACGAATCGGAAGGGCACTCTTGATGGTTGGAATCGTGTCGACCAGCACCTCGAATTCCGAGCG
>JBJHCD010000466.1:0-5332 GCA_050485845.1 Pirellulaceae bacterium
GGATTCCGCATGGTTCGGCCGCTCCCGTGCATGCCTTAGTTCTGCTTCTCGGATTGCTCTCGGAATCTATCAATTCGGCGCTGAAGTTCTTCGTTACTCGGAGTTGGACGAACAGCGAAAGGCTTAGGACGGTTTGGGCGTGCCTCGCGCTTGACTAAAGCCCCGTTCGACACTCTCCGATGTTCAGTGAATGCACCGTCGGTTCCGTCGCTATGCAAAACGACCTCTCCGTCGAGAAGTCCGCATGTGACCGTGTGCTCGTACCAAGAATGTTCGACTCCAAGCGGTTCCGCGAAGGCTTCCCAAACCCGCTTGTCGTCCACAATCATTTCCAGTTCGACGCCGTCATCCGAGATCAAGCTGTATCGCAAGTTGAGTTTCATCGATTGCGACAGGTCGATGGTCTCCGCACGAACAGAGATGCCATCGGCAACTGGGAATCGAGACTCAATGTCCCCGGGACGGCCGAGGTATCGGCCTACCAGCGACAACAAGGCGGCAGATAAAGCAACAGCGGCGATCAACCAGGGAAGACATCGAGTCATCGGTCGCACGTAGGATCAGCAAGAGCATGAATAAATAGCAGAACAGAAAGGATCACGGGGCGGCGGCCCCAAGGTTCGATTTCAGCATCCACGCCGTCCGCCGCTCCCGTGCATCCGCTGGTTCGCACCTCGACGGTCACGCGACCGCGCGGGGTATTTTACCAGATGAGGTGGCGATGGCGGAACCAGCTCGGTAGCGTTCGTGTACCCCCCACAGCCGATTCGCCCCACGAGACACACTCGCCCGCCCTGGCGCAACATGCACGCCCAGCGGGGAAGTGAAACTCGGCAACGACACCGCTGATGAACACTCAGGGACGCTAATGAGCCTGCAGGGATCGAACGTCGCGATCACGCCAGGCCTTCCCAACCACCCACCGGTGACCAGTTGGTAGTTCCTTCCGGCAACATGGCCGGCCGATTTTCCCCATCAGTGTCTATCAGCGTTCATTCGCGGTTCCCCATCGAGGTCAACCGCTTCCAGGAAGCCTGCCACGACAAACTGGGCCCAACGGTCGACAAGCCACCAGCTCTTGACAGGATCGAGGGGCGAACGATTCGGATAACGCGGCCGGGAGTTGACGTGACCGAGCATCGCGAGCCAGCCGGCCTGTTCCGGCTCGCGTTCATCCGCTTGTTACATGATCGAACGGGCTCCACCACGCAAGAGAAAGGCCGACGAGTCCTGCTTGAGAGATTGTAGCGTCATGCTGTCGCCCAGTTTACAGTCGCCCCATGCTCAACGCCAGCATGTCGTCACCCAACGAAATGGCCGAAAGGCTGGGATCATGGGATTAAACTCGTGAGTGCCAGCGATGTGTCAAACGACGATCATGCGCATCGAGCGCGAAGGGAATGGGCGACGCCACATCCAATGCACGGTAATTGTCGATGTTCCCAATCGCGGCACGATGGTGACGTCGAGGTAATCAGTCCAAATTGAACGAGCTGAACGCGGCAAGTGCTAGGCCTTGTCGCAGGTAGTCGAGCAGAGCCAGCCAACAACGGCCGAAGCCCCACGAATCCGCCGCGTACGATGGGCAACAACCGCAAGCACGATCAGTAGCGGCAGACGTAGCAGCCCATGCGAAATGTCGCGAGTCTTGGGTGTCACGGTCGACTTGTGCACTCAAACAGCACCAGAGGCGGGTCAGCGCTTGGGGGTGTCCTGCGAGAAGGCATTGTTGAGACATGTAACGATTAATTCTACGGATCTCCGAAACCGTGGGATAATCCGATCTCTGTGCGGTTCTGCTGGCTAATCGCTCGGATAAGATCCACCGGACTCATGGCAATGTATCAGGTTAACTCACCCACCGCAAATAAGTTCCAAGCCGTTTGCCCACCCGGGAGACGCGCGTTATCCGCTCGCCCATAATCCCACCGTCGAAGAACTTCTACGCATCATCGGCTCGCAGGCGAGCCCACTCCACGCGAAGAGATTGCTCTAATCGGGGGGCCTTTCCCCCCGTCGTCGCCAGCGGAACGCGAACATCACCAAGTTCCGCCAAGTCGCTCGTCGCTCGCGGTTCGCGGTTCGCGGTTCGAAAATTACTTGACCCAATTCACGCAGGTGGTATACTTTCGTGCAGTGATCGTGCGTGCACCAGTCGAGGCCTCGCTGGCGATCGTCCCCGTGGGACAATGCTCTCCGCCCGCTGAGCGAATCCTTTCACTTCCTCCGGCAAAGTCTCCGCCATGAACCAGCCGCATTCCAAACCGGACAAACAACCGAACCCCCCAAAACTGCTCGATCAAGTCCGACACCGCCTTCGCCTAAAACACCATGCCGCGAGCACCGAGAAACAATACGTCTCCTGGATCCGACGATTTATTCTGTATCACGACAAACGACACCCCCGTGAACTCGGCCGCAAGGATATCGAACGGTTCCTTACCCACCTGGCCGTCGAACGAAATGTCGCGTCCAGCACCCAAAACCAAGCCCTCGCCGCCCTCCTGTTCCTGTATCGCGAAGTCCTCGAACAACCCTTCGAATGGCTCGAGGACGTTGTCCGAGCGAAAAAACCCAAACGCCTCCCCGTCGTCTTCTCCAAACCCGAAGCCGAAGCGGTCCTCCTCCAACTCAACGGACTTAACTGGATCATGGCCATGCTGCTCTACGGGTCCGGACTCCGACTCAAGGAATGCCTCCGGCTCCGAGTCAAGGATCTGGACTTCCAACAACTGGAAATCACCGTCCGTGACGGGAAAGGAGCCAAGGATCGAGTCACAATACTTCCCCGACGAGTCGTCACCCCCCTCCAAGAACATCTCGCCACCGTCCGGCAGCAGCATGAAATCGCCATTCAAAGTGGCTACGGCGGTACCTATCTCCCCGCCGCACTGGAACAGAAATACCCCCGGGCCTCACTCGAGTGGCCTTGGCAGTACGTGTTCCCCGCCAAACACCCCTCGCGCGATCCACGCTCGGGGACCTATCGACGCCACCACCTGGGAGAATCAGTCCTCCAAGGTGCCGTCAAACAAGCCATCGCTCGCGCCAAGATTCAGAAACACGCGGGTTGCCACACCTTCCGACACTCGTTCGCCACGCAACTCCTCGCCGCCGGAACCGACATCCGCACCGTCCAGGAACTACTGGGACACCAAGACGTTCGTACCACCCAAATCTATACGCATGTTCTCGGCACCAATCGGGCCGCAGTCCGCAGCCCCGCGGATTAACAGTCCTGCAGATTGACTGTCCTGCAAATTGGCAGCCCTGCGGATTAGCCCTCCGTTCGCAGGCAAACCGATAGGTCCATCCCACTCCAGGCCATCCCCAGGCCCAACGCGGCGATGATGTCCCCAACCAGCTACCGCCCCCTCTTAACTCGGCCTGCACCCGTCGCTCGCTCGCCCGCCAGTCCGCACTCCGTTCCCCTGGGTGACACAGTGCCGGACGCGAACCGCTCTGCCAGCCCGCGCCGCGAAAACACCCCGCCAACCAACCGCAATCTAACCGATTCAATACAAGGTCAACAAGCTTTTTCTTTCTCGGAAATGCCAGGGGCCTCGTTGAGCATGCCGCATGCCGCGAGTCGCATGCCGCGAGTCGCAGTTCTTGTATTCCTGAACTCCTCGTGTCGCAGGTCTTGGCTCCCTGCAAGCGACGACCAATCCACTCGGCCTTCAGTTCACCTTGCCTCGCCACCACTCCAGCAGTGCCGGTGGCCAGAACTCGCGCGGTAACGCCATCCCGAAATAGGGTTGCCGCCGTGCGACGACAATCGGAAGTATCGGTTTTTCCAGCAGACCTCCCGGGAGATGGCTCCGTCGAAAAAGCGTCGTCGACACAAAGTCGCTATCATGGTGGCTTGGCATTCGCTTCTCCTTAAGTCCTTACGAGTCCTTGCCTACCACATTGACTTGCCTTGCACTCCGTGGAGTCTCCCCACCATGAAAACCCCACTCGCGTTCGTACTCCCAGGCTGTTTCCAGCTTGCCTCCCTCCAACTCAACCTCTTCCGTCTCCCTTTCCTGTCACTCATCCTGCTCGAACTTTCGCTCTCCACCGTTTCTGCCGACACGCCCGAGATCGCTCGACACGCCAACCGCCCTTCGGTCCCGGGGACGCTACAACTTCAAGTGCGCGATCGGCACGAGGGCCGAGAGGGGGGAGACGAGGTCCAAGTCGTCGAACGGCAAGTTGAATGGGAAGCCGCGAAAACCGCCATTATCATCTGCGACATGTGGGATGACCTCTACTGCCAAATGGCAGCTCAACGCGTCGGAGTCATGGCCCCGAAAATGAACGATGTGATCTCCGCCGCTCGTAGCCATGGCGTGATGATCATCCACGCTCCCAGTGGGACCGTCGACATTTTCGGTCACACACCCCAACGGCAGCGGATGCAACAAGCGGCCCCCGCCGACCCTCCCGTTCCGATTGCCGGTTGGTGCGATCTTGACCCGGACCGCGAACCCCCCATCCCACTCGATGTCTCCCGCTCCCCCTGTGACGACCCCATTGTCGGTCCCATGGTTCGCCGCTACACCCGCCAGCATCCCTCGCTCGACATCGTCGGCTTCGATGGAGTCAGCGACAGCGGACAAGAGATCTACAACTTCTGTGTCCAGGAAGGAATCGAGAACATTGCGATCATGGGAGTCCATGCCAACATGTGCGTGCTGGGGCGCTCATTCGGAATCCGCCAGTTGGTCCGACTGGGAATGAACGTGGTCCTGGTCCGAGATCTCACTGACGCGATGTATGACCCGCGGGAACCTCCGCACGTCAGTCACGCTCGGGGTACCGAGATCGTCGTCGAACACATCGAACGCTACTGGTGCCCCTCCATTCTCAGTCAAGATCTGACCGTGGCGTATTGAGTCCCCGGCGACTTTTGAACAAACTGGTAGATGGCAGCGATGGGGATGCTGACCGTGGGAACGTTGTCCTGGGATCTCCGAGGTGGGATCTCTGTGGCGGAATCTCGGTCCGAGGAGTCTTGGTCGCGAGACAATCGGTACTCGTTCATCCGGGGACCGTAGAGACGGGGATCGAAGCCGAGCGGCTGACTGGCCGTTCGAAATGACGCAATGGTCGCGGGGAGGTGTGTAACGTTGCCACAGCGAACATCGCCCCTGATGACTGATCCCATCAACGCCGACTCGTCGGGCCCCATCGCTCCCCGAAGCACTCAGAATTCGATCCGGAAGCCGAAACAGAACACGGAAAGTGAATCATGCTCCCATCCGAAAACATACATCGAAGTGGAACCCTCGCCAGTCTGGCACTCGGCCTGCTGCTCCTGTTCGGCGCCACCCTGACCGCCCAAGAC
>JBJHCD010000467.1:0-5319 GCA_050485845.1 Pirellulaceae bacterium
GTACTTGAGCGCGCCACCGACTGTTTACCAGTCCCACCGCCGGCACGGCAGGTATGCAATACGCCCCGTCCTCGCGTTCCAAGACCTGCACGTCGCCCATTTCCCGAGTCGTGGCCGCACGCTCGCCCGGCGTCCATCGCCACGCGTGGTGCTGGTGTACGCTTCCGTCCATGCTTCTGACCAAAGCGAGCGACCTTTGACGGCTCGAGCCTGTCGAAGTCAGGCTGGAAATTCGGGCATTTCTTGAGCATCGACTCGCAGCTCTCGCGGCTCACCCCGGCCCGAATTCTTTCGGTTTTCTTCGAGCTTCTTCGAGCTTCGGAACCCGCAAGCGGAGGCGGGCGTCATTAACCGGCCGGTCCCCTTCGCGGGCGTGGCGCTCGCTGGACTGCTCCCCCGATCGACCGGCGCCCGCGAAGGACTGCCGATCCAACTTTTTCCTGCCTCCATTCCTTACTGCTCCCCCATCCGGCTTGGTGCGCCCCTGCCCGACTGGTTCTTGCGAGCTATTCAATGCCCCGCCGAAAGAGATGTCCAATTCCGATCCGCAGAATCCGATCCGAAGACACCCTACGGTTTTGAGTTTCCTACGGTTTTGAGTTTTCGATCCGAAGACAGCCTTCGGTTCTCGCGGTTCCCGCGAATCTGGCCCTCGCCGCCGTTTTCGAGGACGCGATCTCACGACGGGAAAGCAAATCCGAACAAATCCGAAGACACCCTTCGGATCTCACGGATCTCATGCGAACACACCCTTCGTGGTGAACGTTGTTAACCGCAAAAGGAGGGGGTCATTGGCCGGCCGGTCCCTGTCGCGGGCGTGGTGCTCGATTGACTGCTCCCCCGATCGAACAGCGTTCGCCGAAAGATTGGCGCTTCAGCCTTTTCCGGGCCCATGTTTTGCTTGCCCCCTCGGTCCAATCCGCCCTTGCCAACTGGACGCCTAAGAGCTGCGCCATTACACCCGAAAGTATGGGCTCCAGCTAGTCCAAAGACACCCTATGGTTCTTCCTATGGTTCTTCTGGCAGGTCGGCAGCTGATCCGAAGACACCCTGCGGTTCACGCTTCCCCGAAGACACCCTGCGGTTCACGCTTCTGCGGTTCATGGATTCGCGCCTGGCACCTAGGAGCCATGGTGTGCCCCCCGAGAAACCGCTCGGAATCAGATCCGAAGACACCCTGTGGTTGTGCGCTGCGGTTGTGAACGGTCGGGACCATTTTTTACTTTGAATTGCTTGCGGCGGGGTGTGCTTATGCCTATCGGTGGGGTTCGGGTGGGTCGCTAAATTGGGCGTTCTGGATTGCCCCCCGCCCCCATGCCGTCCCAGTACAAAGGGGTGTGCGTGGGTGGTAAGGGGGGTGTGGCAGGGCGTTCACTCTTTTTTGCGTTACTGAAGCACACACCGAAATCCGACGGCGTCATCACGCAGGTTGCGTGGCACCCCCCCGTGGAACTTAAGGATTCCTCCGGGCTGGTCGCCCGGCATGAGCAGCCGTAGCTGACCCGAGCGGGCCGCAGAACGGAGACCCTCCGCCGGATCTTTCCAACTTCCACCCCGAATCACGCGATGCTCGGGTTGGTCTCCCATGGCGCGAGGTGAACCGTCCACCGGGGCTCCCTCATGATTGGAATGCCCAACATCGGCACACCACTCCCAAAGATAACCATGCATGTCGTACAGTCCCCAAGCGTTCGGTTGCTTCGCTCCCACGGGGGGATCATTGCCCGCGGCATTTCCGGTGTACCAGGCATACCTCCCCAACTGTTCCACATCGTCCCCAAAGCTGTAAGAGGTTTGCGAGCCCGCTCGAGCGGCATATTCCCACTCCGCTTCGCTGGGCAACCGAATCACCTGCTCCGGACCAATGAGCTCCGCCTCTCGCATCCGCTCAGTCGCTTGACGGCAGAATTCCACCGCATCGTCGAACGTCACCATTTCCACGGAATTACGTTCCCCCTTCCAACGACTCGGATTCACCCCCATGATCGCCTGATACAAGTTTTGCGGCACTTCGTACTTGGCAACTGCAAAGTGGTGGGCGAATGTCACCACTGCGGTCGGACGTTCAGAATCGTCCCCTCCTTCTTCGGTTCCCCGCCGGAACGATGCGGGAAACCGGCCGACTCCCGGCGTAATCTCCACAAATTCTTCGCGAAACTTCTGGAGAATTGCCATGTCGCCCTCCGGCGGGGAACGCTGGGGTTCCTGGTCGCAAGCCCCAAGTTCACTGCCAAGACTGAGAAGAACAAGACTGAAAAGAAGTAGACGAGTTACCACGTGAAGCCTCGCTATGGACAAGTTAACCGCCAGGCATCCGGTGCCGTTACGGGCAATGCTACGATGAATGGTTCAAGGATAACATGACCGCAGCGACCTTGTCACTTGACGATGGAGATGCCCCCACCATGCCGCAACTCGATCCACTGCCTCTCGATCCACTGCCTCGGCGAAATGCCGGAACGATGAGTCTCTACTCACCGAGGGAAGAACAAGCTCGGTCGAGCCGCCGTGAATTCCTCGGCCAGTGTGGCCAAGTGACCGCGGCGGGACTGCTGGGAGCCTCTTCCTGGTGGTCGTGTCCCGGACAGGCCCGAGGAGAAACCGTCCCGGAGGAGTCACCGACGGACGCCTCGGGAACCAGCGGCAAGGAGCGAATGGGGCGGATCGCGATCACGATGGACTTGGAGATGAGCCGCGATTATCCGCGCCGGGGAATGCGAGAGTGGGATTTTGAAAAGGGAAACCTGGACGAAGACACGAAGAACTACGCCGTTGAAGCGGCCAAGATCGTGAAACAAATGGGGGGCGTCATTCACTTTTTCTGCGTGGGACGGGTCCTCGAACAACCGAATGTCGATTGGCTGAAATACCTCGCCGACGAAGGCCACCCGATCGGAAACCACACCTACGACCATGTCAATGTGCTGTCTCAAGTCCCGCACCAGACGCAGTTCCGATTTGAACGAGCACCTTGGCTGGTGCGAGGCAAGTCGGCGATGGAGGTGATCCGGGAAAACATCGAG
The DNA here is from genome assembly GCA_050485845.1 of Pirellulaceae bacterium. Lineage (GTDB taxonomy): Bacteria > Planctomycetota > Planctomycetia > Pirellulales > Pirellulaceae > JBJHCD01. Next base: position 3,024 of record JBJHCD010000467.1, read on the forward strand.
ATGACGACGGTCGCCATGCAAAAGCGACTCGGCATCAAGCCGGCCGGTTTTCGGACTCCGGGTGGATTCCACCGGGGGCTGCGAGATCGCGAGGATCTGCAGACCATGCTCCAGGAACTTGGTTTCGACTGGGTCAGCTCCCTCTATCCGGCTCATCAGGCCGGACGCCCCATGGAGGAACCCGGAGAGGAAGTCTTTCGAGACATCCTGTTGGCTCAGGAACGTTCGCAACCCTTCCGCTACGAACAGACGGGACTATGGGAGATTCCGATGAGTCCGATCAGTGACGTGGGTGCCTTCCGGACCAACTACTGGAAACTCCCCTGGTTCCTCCGCGCCATCGGCGAGGGGGCCCGATGGGCGATCGAACAGCGGGGATGCTTCGACTTTCTCTGCCACCCATCCTGCATGGTGGTCGAGGATCCGGAATTCCAGACCGTGAAAATGCTCTGCCAGCTGGCTCGAGAACACGAGGATCGAGCGGCCATTGTGGGGCTGGATCAGTTCGCTTGAGCGTTATGGTCGCCGTGAATCGCCCCATTGCGGAAAGCCTCGGCCATCGCCAAGGGAACCTCGGCTTCGGCGAGTACGAGTCGAGCCCGATTCTCGGAAACTCGAGCCTTCATTTCATGCTCGGCCGCAATCGCTTCCGCTCGCCGCTGCTCGGCCTTCGCTCGAGCCACTCGCGTGTCAGCCTCCGCCTGGTCGGCCTGTAGCCGGGCTCCGATGTTTTCGCCGACGTCAATATCGGCAATGTCAATCGACACGATTTCGAAGGCCGTGTGCGCGTCGAGCCCTCGCTGGAGTACCGCCTTGGAGATCCGATCGGGGTTCTCTAGCACCTCCAGGTGAGTGTCGGAGGAGCCGATGGCGGTGATGATTCCTTCGCCGACTCGAGCGATCACGGTCTCTTCGGTCGCTCCCCCAATCAATTGCTCCAAGTTGGTACGAACCGTCACACGTGCTCGAATCTTCAGCTCCACGCCGTTACGAGCAATGGCGCTGAGGGTCGTCTTGCCGGACCGCCGTGGATCAGGACAGTCAATCACCTTGGGGTGAACGCTGGTTTTCACCGCGTCCAGGACATCTCGGCCCGCCAAGTCGATGGCGGAAGCCCGATCGAAGTCCAGGTCGATGCCGGCTCGGTGAGCGGCAATGATGGCCGTCACGACATTGGGAACATTGCCACCCGCCAAGTAGTGAGCTTCAACTCGCTGAGTCGTCACGCCCGTTTTTCGTCCGATGTCCAAGCCGGCCCCGGCTGCCATGATCTTGGCATCCACGATCACGCGGGGATTCACTTGCCGAAAACCCATCCCGATGAGACTGAGTATGGCGACGTCGGCGCCCGACATGAACGCTCGGAACCAGAGTCCCCCATACTTTCCGAGAAAACCCAAGATGGCCAGCATCAGCAAGCCGGCCAGGATTCCGATGCCAGCAGCCAGAGCCCAAAAGACGTTTCCGGCGGTCTGCCCCAACACAACTGGCAACTCTGGCATGATGGTGTTCATCGGTATCCGCTGTCCTTCAATGCTGGCTCGTTCCACTTGGTCGTCGAATCGCGAGATCGGATCTCGCAATCATAACGGATTCCGAACGCTGTCAATAGTCAGGCTCCGCCGAAGTCCACACCCGTTCTTCCCGGCAATTCTTCCCAGGATCGAAGCCCACTCCACTCATCGAGTGTCGCTCGGCTCACTGGGAAGACCCGCCACTGGGAAGACCCGCCACTGGCCAAGTGCCAATTCGGTGCCAACACGGGGAGTGATTGAGCGAAAACTGTTGGTCGTTTGGTCATTCGATCCAGCCTCCCCCCAGGACTTGCCCATCACGATAACAGACGACGGCCTGTCCCGGCGCGACGCCGTGGCGAGCTTCGTCAAAGGTCACCTCAAGCCGATTCTCATCCAGGATGCGGGCCCGAGCGGGAGAAGCGGGACTGTTGTAGCGAATCTTGGCCTCGCAGCGGAAAGCGTCCCGCCCCAGCGATTCAGGAGGAACAAGCCAGTTGGAGCGATTCGCGGTCAGTTCTCGCCGAGCCAGTTCATCGCGGCGTCCAATCACCACGCGTCGCGTATCGGCCTCGATCCGCACCACGAAGTGCGGCTCTCCAAGGGCAATTCCCAGTCCTTTTCGCTGCCCGATGGTAAAGCTTTCAATCCCTGGATGACGGCCAAGGACTTGCCCCGAAGTGGACACGATCTCCCCCGCGCGGCTTCGGTCAGGGCGGCGAGCACGAACGAATTGGTCATGCTTGCCCGAAGGCACGAAGCAGATCTCCTGACTGTCCCGC
>JBJHCD010000468.1:0-5312 GCA_050485845.1 Pirellulaceae bacterium
GGCCAGGGAGAGCGAGACTTCGATCGGGTTGTTGCCGGCGTCGACGTCAAACACGGATAGCTCGTTCCCATGGCCTGGGGAGAAGACCAGTGGTTCATCGAGTGTTTCGTCGTCGACAAATTCGGAGACGATCTGGGGATCGGTCGGGGCCGTGTTGACCGGCGGATCATTGACGGCGGTCACATTAATGGTGACCGTGCTGGTGGCGGTCTGGGGGCCTCCGGGGCCGGTGTTCCCCTGGTCATCGGAGACCATGACCATCAAGTCGGTGCCGTTGAAGTCCGGCGCGGGGCTGTAGACAAGGTTTCCATCGGCCATGGCGACATTGAGCGCGTCGATCGTGCCGCGAATGTTCAGCGTTCCCGTTCCCTGTCCGGTGGTGGAGTTCAGGCCGGCGGTGCTGAGGAGAGCGAGAGTTCCTTCCTGGACGGTAAAGGTGACGGAGACTTCACCATCCTCGGCGTCGGGATCGGAGACCGAAATGCTATTGTCCACCGTGGTGGAGAAGAACAGGTCGGTGTCTTCCCGAGTGGTCACGGTATCCGGCACGTCGTTCACGGGAGGCTGGTTCACCGCGCCGACCGTCACGGTGGCGGTGCCGGTGGCCGAAGCGCCCCCTTGGATGCCGTCGGTTACCAAGTAGACGATTTCCGTGGTACCGGAGAATCCGGCCGGTGGCGTGTAGAGGATGACGTCATCGCTGGGGTCTTCTGGCGTTCCACTGTCACTGATTACTGCCGTGCCGGCCCCCACGTCGATGATTTCGGCCAATGTGAGTACCGCGCCGTCAATCGTCAGTGTCGCTTGGGGAAAGGGGCTCAACTGGCCCGGTGTCAAGTTCTGCGGGGGAGTGAACGTCGACGTCAATCCGGTGGCGGGGTTGTCGGAAAACGCCGTGATGATTTGGACGTCGGAATCAATTAAGTCATTGTCCAAAACCGCGATGACATTGTCCGTCGTATTGCCCTCGATGAAGATGTCCGTTTCGTCTTGGACATCCAGTCGAGCGCCATCGACCGTAAAGGCCACGGTCGTCAGGGGGAGTTCATCCGGTCCCGGAGGAGCGAAGCTGATGTTCGCACACGCAGTGCCGGCGAAGCCACCGACATCCCGGACCACGTTCATGCCGATCGAGGGATAGGCTTCCGGGCCGGTGCCTCCGGACGTCAGGGCGCGGTAGGACGTTGAAGGTTCATAGAAAGTCTGCGAGCCAGGGGCACATTGGTCCGAGCCCAGCGTGAAGAACGTTTCGTTGGGAGCAAGGTTATCGGAAAAGACCAAATTGACGAACGCGATCCCCAAGCCCTTCTGGGAGTCGGGAATGTCTGGCCGAATGTCCTGTACCGTCACGTTGGCCAGGATGGTTTCTCCCGGCGTGACGGTGGAAATCGGATTCCGGTCGGCGTCGGTGACATTCAGCCCGAATCGAGCAACCTGATCTTCTTCTCCCTCGACCAGTCGCGAGACCAAGTGGAGGATGTCGGCGGGAGTCACGAAGCCGTCGCCGTTCACATCCAGCATTCGGGCCGCTTCGCCTTCTCCTCCGCCAGGCACGGGTTGATCGAGTCGCCGAGCCCCGTTGGTGAAGATGTCCCCCACCAGAACCAGAACGTCCTGCGGATTGACTCGACCATCCATGTTCACATCGAAGCGATTGATGGGATTCTGGAATGGCGAGAAATCTCCGGCCAGCAGAAGCCGACGTTCCAGGCCTTCCACGGGGACCAGACGACGCACGGTGGACACCGCGGATGCTCGTCGAGCCTTCTGAGACTGCCTGCGGCGAATCGCACGGTGTACAAGTTGAGAGATGCTTTTGCTCATGACTCGCGCTGGACCCTATCGCGAACTACCTGGAATATCGGGATGAAGACCCGCTTCGAACTCGAAACCTGTTTCCCGTCGCCCCCCAACCTACCGTCATGGCAAGCCTACCGTCACGGCAAGCCTGTCCCATCCTTCAAGAAGTAGGCCTGCGAGAAGAAGAAAATTGACCATTAGGAGGGCATCGGGAACTCGAACCAGAAACGTGAATCTTCAGACTAGTTAGGACTCGAAAACTTTGCAAACAATTTGCGCGCGTTACCCAAGAGGAACAGCGCATGACCCGCAGGAACCGGTCACATCGCTTGGTGTTATCGTCGTTATCGGGGGAGAGGAGTCATCGTTTCCACATACTTTGCCTTATTCTCATCATGCGAACCTCTGGCGTTGTACTCGTCTGTATTCCTGGATTCGACCAGAAACCCTTCGCCGCTGAACTCAAGTCACGCCCTCTTCACAACAGCGAGACGATCGACCCCGTCGCATTCGGAATCACCCTCTCCATCCGCAAAACTCCTCCAGAATCTCGGCTTCGCCAAATATCCACTCTCGGGCCGGATCCACTGCTGAGTCGGCCATGACGTCGCCATCCCCAGTCGGCGTGCGGAAAACTCGCTGGGCGAGCGGGTTCATCCCCTGGGAGGTAGATCGAGGGAGGAGGTGCGAGCGACTGTCAATATTTCGAGTCGGCTGGAGGCGCGCGTCCACGCGAGGGGGCCGCGTGTCGTTCCCATCCCAATCCCTGTCCGGTCGCGGCGTATGATCCGGTCGGGCCGAGTTTATCGGAAATGCCGAACCGGACCCGTCCTCGGATTCGGGACTCTTGGAAGTCTCCAGCCCGTTCGGGTTGCCGGATTCCGATCCCGCAAAGCTCCTCTGTTGCGAGGGTGCCTGAGTGGACATTTCCCGCAAGTGGCTCACGACCAGGAGCGCGTCGAAGGGGGTTATTTGCCCGTTCCCGGCGACATCGAAGTAATGGGGAGGGGAGCGTTCGGGAGAAGGAAAGGGAAGGGTGGCGGGGACACCCGACTGTAATTCGGAAACCAGCACCAGGGCATCGAAGGGATTCACCACGCCATCCCCATTCACGTCATATCGCTGAATCGGATTCTGCCACGGCCACTGGGGGTGGATGCCGAAGTTCAATTGTGACTCGGAACTGTCAGATTCCAGTAGAACCTCATAAGTCCCCGATTCGGGAGTCGTCACGGTGGCGCCGGTCGCCAGGAGGGGTTCGACCAGGTAGGTCTCCTCGACCAGTCCGGTGAACTGATAGGAGCCGAATTTTCCAGCGACGACTTCGGTGATCGGTCCCCACCGGAGATTGTCCAGGAGGACCGGTTCGAGTGAGCGACCATGGGCACGGACCGAGGCGATGTTTGCCGACGAGGAGACAATGGACATGGTCTCCACCTCTCCCGGTCCCAACAATTGACTGTTGTACCGCCCCAGGAGATTGCCGTTTGCATCGTAGGCTTCGAGTCTCCCGGAACTGGGGCCACCCGCGCCGATGGCGTCGAGTTGCACGTGAGATTGTGGATTCGCGAATTCGATCAGCAGTTCGCTTCCCTCCCGGAACCAACTGGTTCGGGCATTCGAAAGTGGGTCGAGGAAGCCGAACAGACGCGATCCCGTCGAGGCATGCTGATGATCGCGGCTGATGACCGAATTCCCCGAGACATTGACGCCGGTGGCTCGCAGCGTCACTTGGTCATGGACCTCGTTCAGCACCGAGTTGTTTCCATGGTCAGCGGGGTCAAGGTTCTCGGGACCTGGAAGGAGGGTGCCGTCCGGTCCCATCAATTGGACCGTTTGTCCGACGAGCCCGATTTCGCCGGGATCCCATTCACCATCCGCGTTGACGTCATTCCAAGCGAAACCCTGGAGGCCAGGTCGCGCGGTGGCAGTCGTTTCATGGGACCGGCCGGAGAAGAGCGGCGAGGCCGCCACCAATTGGCCGGTGATCGGATCGAGCGTGATCGTGCGGATCTCGACGAGTACGCTCTCTTCCGGTACTTCCAGCGTCAGGTTCAATTCAGCTTGAAACGTCCCATATTCTCCAGCCGACTCCCACTCACCTCCATCCAATCGGTATTCCGCTCGAGTGATTCGATTGATGGTGATGTCGTTCTGCAAGCCGCTGGAATTCCGATTGGGGAGAGTGCCGACTTCGGCCGTTCCTTCAAAGCGATAGAGACCCGTGGCGTGATCGAAATAGCCGATCCCCTCCAAGTGATGCGGAACGTCGAGGACATCGAAGATGCCGTTCCCATTCGTGTCCCGCCAGCCGATCATCTCCAGCGTACTGCCGGCCGAAGTGTTGGTTTGGTAGGCGAAGTCGAGCGAGGCGCCGGAGGCCATGATGCTGGGTTGATGAACGAATCCGGGGGTCGGATTATTCATCGCGTTCCAGTTTTGCGTGTTGTAGTATCCGCGATATTGCTGATAGCTCCCCCCACCCAGGTATTCGTCTCTCGCCCAAAACATATGTCCCGTTTCATGAGCGAATGTCGAAGCGGGGCGGGTCGAGGGACTGACAAAAAACTGGCCTCCCGCGAACGCGAACGCTCGGCTGAACGAACCTCCCGGAGCGAACTGGCCGTTGGAATCGTTCTGCGAATTCACGACGAAGATCGTGAAGGCCCAGTCCGTCCCGTGAGTTTCCCGCTGTGCGTGATTGAATTCTCGAATGTCGTGGTGCAACGATTCCGGTGATTGAAAGCCCACGTAATCCAGAAACTCATTCACCCAGAGTTGATAGTCATTGGAAACTCGGGAAATGGGCTCGTACTTCGTCGGGACGGGGGAATCCGCGAAGCTGAAGTCGAATTGAAAGTCCAGTGAGTGAACGGTGTTGTAGTTGGCCAGCGTCGCCTCCCACCACTGAACCCCCTCCTGGATCACTTGCTTGGCTTGTTCGATCAGTTCCGGCGTCCAGTCCTCGGTGCTGGGGTCGATCTCTCCGGTCGACTCGAGCAACACCGGTGTTACCAACACGCTGCCGAGCATGAACTCCCCGGTATCCTGCGAGGTGGCGCCAAAAGGAGTGGCGGTCAATAGACGCCGTGACTCGAGCACCTCCAAGTATCCCAGACGACGTCGCCCAGGTCTCTGGAGCGATCGACGCTGCCCTGATTGATTTCGGTGGCCCGATTGACCAAGCAAACCGTGCCAACCAATCAGGCCGTGCCAACCAATCAGGCCGTGCCAACCAAGCAGACCGGACGAGGGCCTTGCCCGATGAGTTCGGAACTGCAGGAACAGAAAAGGCATGAGGCGAGGGTCCAAGGAGCGGGAGCGATGATGGGGATCTCCTCTCTTGATCGTAGGGGAAACAGCAGATCCTGCAATAAAATGGTTACAGAGCTTCAGGTTTTTCCCACCGGAACAGTTTGGCGAGATTGCCAAACCGCCGGTAGGCTACCTGAAGCTCTGTAGTAGCTCGGATTGACCCGAACTGGTTATTCCCCGTATTTCATTCCCCGTAT
>JBJHCD010000469.1:0-5312 GCA_050485845.1 Pirellulaceae bacterium
GGAAACGGGAACCTGCGAGGCGTGGTCTCCGAACACCTCCTTGCAGGTAACTGTTTCCACTCGGTCGTTCACCTGAGTGCTGGTCCCGTGAGCATTCACGTAGTGGATATCCTCCGGGTTCAGTCCCGCGTCCCGGATTGCCATTCGCATGCAGGCGATGGCGCCGCGTCCTTGTGGATGAATATCCGTGATTCGATACGCATCCGCCGTCGTCCCGTACCCCAGCATCTCGCCATGAATCACGGCGCCCCGACGTCGAGCGTGCTCGAGTTCCTCCAGCACCACCATGGCTCCCCCTTCTCCGAGAACGAATCCGTCCCGCATGCGATCGAAGGGACGCGAGGCCTTGAGGGGCTCGTCATTTCGAGTGGAGAGGGCGGTCAGCAAGTTAAAACCGGTCACGCCCAGGGGATGTATCATGCTGTGGGAACCACCGCTGATCATCACGTCGGCATCCCCTCGGCGAATCGTCTCCACCGCCTCTCCCACCGCCTGGCTACTTGCGGCACAAGCGGTAAGGCAGTTGGAATTGGGGCCCTGGGCATTGAACATCGCGGCAACATAGCCGGCCGGCATGTTCGGCTCTTGCTCCAATTCCACTCGAGGACTGAGGATCTCCTGACCCTTCTGGATGAACCGGCCCACGTCAAACGAATCCCCCACAATGCCGGCGGTCATCATCTGGGTGAAAGAGAAGAAATCCTGCGTTCCCTCGCCACTTCCCAGATAGACCCCTAGCCGAATGGGATCGATTCCCGCGTCAAGAATCCCGGAAGCCTTCACCGCCTGATGGGCGGCCCCGACCGCGAATTTGGTGTGTCGGCCACACTGCTTCCAATCCTCCCGATTCTCGCCGATCTGGTCGACGTCCCAGTTCTTCACCTCGGCGCTGAACTTCGTCGGAAAGCTGCTCGCGTCAAAAATGGTGGTCGGTCCGACTCCCGACGCCCCTTCCTTCAATCCCTTCCAGACGGTTTCCACGTCATGCCCCATGGGATTGACGCAACCCATTCCGGTGATGACCACGCGTCGCCGCATCATGTATGCCCCAGTCCTCTGATTGCCTGTTCTCGCCGCACTACTCGACACCGGCCTCGCACGCTTCCGCCTCCAACAGGTGCTCGGGAATCTTCAGCCGGGCTCCATCGGGCCCCCGAGCCACCTCGTACAGGCGAAACAAGCGGAGAATCCTCATGAATTCCCCCCCGCCGAAAAGCTCCGTTGGAAACCGATCATCCAGGTGAGCAAACATCAGTTCCACTTCGGCCCGCAACTCCTGGCCGACATGAGCCGTCCCGGACGCCACCGCCCCCTGTGCATTGATCTCCCGCAACTCGACCGAATAGCGAATCTGGTCTCCCGGATAGACCGGTGAATGAAAACTGGCCTTCCCCAACTTGGCCAGCACCACCCGCTCCAGAAACCGGCGATGCTCACCAACGAGTAGCCCACCGGTTTGAGCCAACCCCTCGACCATCAGCGAAGGAGGGAACACGGGAGACCCGGGGAAGTAGTCATCGATCACTTCCTCGACCAAGGTCACATTCTTGATCGCGACCGCGCGCCGACCACTCTCGAACTCGATAAACCGATCGATCCACATCCACCGCATGACAGGCGACTCCGATGTCCGGCCCAGCAGCCGGTCCCAGACTACTTCGTTGCGACCTTCGTCTCGACAAATTTGCAGAGATCGTTCACCGTCAGCAGATTCCCGAAATTCTGAACCACCGGATCGGCCTCGAACTTGGAGAGATCCGCGAACGGCATCCGCTTTTTCAATTCCTCAAGTCCCACCGGAGTCACCTTGCCGTCCTGCACGTACTCGGCACTGGTCAACACGTCATCCGGAAAAAGTTCGGACCGTGGAATCTCGATTTCAAAAGCCCGCTCCAGCTTGAACACAATGTCCAGGAAGTCGATCGACTCGGCTCCCAGATCCCCCACCATCGTCGCTTCGCGAGTTACCTCGTCCTCTTCCACTCCCAGAGCGTCAACCAAGGCCCCTTGAACTTTGGTGAAAACTTCTTCCGATGTCGGCGGCATGTTCCTGCTTCCTTCCGCTAGAAAAAATGACAAATCGTGTTCCGTTGTGATCGCGAGCCTCCGAGACTCGCCTGTCAACCTCGATAAACCTCAATAAACCTCGCTTCGCTCGATCCGAAACCGAATCGCCGCGATGCATCTCAAGACTCTTCAATTGTTGTTCTTTTGGGAATTGAGTGGATGGCGTCAAGTCCGATTCGACTCGGCTGCCATGCGGCACTGGGTGGAAAAATCACTGGGTGGAGGAGTTATTGAGTGGAGGAGTCGCGGGATAGCCCCTTGCGGTTCGAGGTCGCTTGCCGGAATCGTCGTATCGGGATTACTGTGCCGGGATCACTGTGCCGGGATCACTGTGCCGGGATCACTGTGCCGGGATTACTGTGCCACAATCATCGTGCCGGAATCACGGAAATCATCAATCGGAATCGTTCAGCCGCAGGTACTGTCGTCGCATGTCTCGCCGCAAACTCCTGTCCACCGGTTCACGGTCCGGGTCGGTATCGCTCCAGTTGAATCGTTCCAGCACCAAACGACCGCTGACCGCCACGGAATCCTCAATGGCCCCCCGCGCCTTGACTTTGAGAATCGTCCCCTCGTCGGCAATCACCTCGACCGTCACTTCCAAAGTCCTCCCTGGAGTGACAAAGTCAGCGAATTTCACATTCCGAGCTTCCTTGAGGACCACCATCGACCTCTGGAAGTCGTCGCTCTGGTAGGCCAGCCAGACCCCCGCCTGATACATCGCCTCCAACATGATCACTCCCGGCATCACGGGAAACCGAGGAAAATGATCAAGCAGATAATGCTCTTCCGGGGCAAGCGTCTTCGTGGCAACAACGCGAACGCCTGGCTCGATGTGGACGATCCGATCCAATTGACGAAAACGCATAAACGACCGCTCGAGAAACCTTGAGCCCCCACGGGAAGCCAACGACCCACCCACCGGACCCGTCCATGAAGCCCGCAAAACGGCCCTAATATACTGAGCTATCCCTACCTCCACAACCGCGATTCACGCGTTCATCCCGCCTTCTCTCTCAGACTCCCCAGTCCTCCCGAATCCCCAGTTCTCCCGAATCCTCTGGAACTCGCCAGACCATCGGAGCGACTCGTCGAACCCGGAGCCCGATTTGTCTTTCGAGAACCCGCCTGATACATTTTCGAGATGAAAAAAGGAATCCCTGTTTCTCCTGGTGTCGCCGTCGGAACCGCGTACTGCATTCATGACGTGTTCGTCAACCCTCATTCGGAGCGTCTGGATGAGGGGCAAGTGTCGGCCGAGTTGGCTTCGTACGAGACGGCTCGCGACTGCACGGAACGGGATCTGAAAGCGCTAAAGGACAAGGTGGCCGCTCAAGTGGGGGAACGTGAGGCGGCGATTTTTTCCATGCATGCCGCCATTCTCCGCGACCCGGCATTCACTCATAAGATTCGGCAGTGGATCGTGCATGAGCGGCTGACGGCCCAGGCCGCCCTGCAGCAACTCCTCACGGAGTACACCTCGCTCTTCACGCGCACCAAGGATGAATACCTCAAGGAACGACTGAACGACGTCCGCGATGTCGTGGTCCGGCTATCCGCCCACCTCACGGATGTCCTCAAACCTGACTCGGACGTCCTGGAAGGTCCACTGATCGTCGTCGCCGATGAACTCCTCCCCTCCCAAGCGGTCACTCTGGGTCAAGTGGAAGTCAAGGGAATCGTCACTCAATCCGGCAGCCAGACCAGCCATGCCGCCATCTTGGCCCGAAGTCGCGGGATCCCCGCAATCTGCGGCGTCCCGGGAATCTTAGGCCAGGTCCGGACCGGCGACCAATTAATCGTGGATGGACGCCACGGCCAAGTCGTCGTCAATCCCGACTCGGAAACCAAGAGCGCCTACCTCAAACTCGAGCGAGAATTTTTCGTCCTCCGAAATCAGCTCGCCGAAAACCGCCATCAACCCGCCGTCACTCGGGACGAAATCGCCCTCGAACTATTGGCGAACATCAACAGTGCCGAGGATGCTCGAGCCGCCATCGCCATGGGGGCGACCGGCGTGGGACTTTTCCGGACTGAATACCTCTACCTCACCCATCCCAGCGTCCCCGACGAGGATGAACAGCTGGAGGTATACCGCGAGGTCATTGAAGCCAGCCCCAACCGGACCGTCACCGTACGGACCCTGGACATCGGTGGCGACAAGACAGTCCCCTACCTGGGTCACCACCACCAGGAAGCCAACCCCTTCATGGGCTGGCGCAGCATTCGGCTCTCCTTCGAGCACCCTGACTTCTTTACGACTCAGGTGCGAGCGATTCTTCGAGCCGCCCATTTTGCTCAGCGACAAGGGGGCAACATCCGCTTGATGTTTCCCATGATCACCACGCTCGAGGAACTCCATCGAGTCCGAGCGATGGTGCGGCGAGCCGGCCGGCAACTGGCTCGAGAAAACAAGGACTATGCCGAAGTCCCCCTTGGCATGATGCTCGAAGTCCCCGCCGCGGCGATTTCCATTGAGGCACTGCTACCCGTCGTCGACTTTGTATCCATCGGCTCCAACGACCTGGTGCAGTACCTAATGGCGGCGGATCGAGACAATCCGAAGGTCAGCCACCTTTGCCAGCCCCTCGCCCCCGCCGTCCTCCACGTTCTCAGTTCCGTGATTCGTTCCTGCCAACGGGCTCAAAAACCAGTCACGCTCTGTGGAGAAATGGCGGGGCAACCCCGGGCCTTCGTCTTGCTGCTGGGCATGGGGCTCCGCAGCTTCAGCATGAGCCCCGCATTCGTCCCCTCGATCAAGGAACTCGCCAGCCAAGTCACGGCCAACCAGTGCCGCGAGATTCTCAATCGAGCCCTCCGGCTCCGAACGACAGCGACCGTCAAACGCTACATGGCCGAGCAGGTGCGTCGAATCGCCCCCAACCTGGCCGCACTCCTGGATACCGAATAGCAGCGATCACCGAGCGAAGCGGTCGGCGAGAGAGGCTGACCCCTTCAACCCTTAACCCTTCGCGGCATCCAGCGCGGCCTGAACCTTGGCCTTCCCCGGCAAGCCGACAAACCGCTCCACCGGCTCCCCCTTCTTGAACACGATAATCGTCGGAATGCTCATCACATCGTACTTCTGAGCCACGGCGGGGCTGTCGTCGACATTCAGCTTGCCGATCTTGGCGGACCCTTCATACTCCCCAGCCAATTCATCAATCAACGGAGCAATCTGGCGGCAAGGGCCGCACCAGGGAGCCCAGAAGTCGACCAGCACCGGCTGGCCCGAGCTTTCGATC
>JBJHCD010000470.1:0-5305 GCA_050485845.1 Pirellulaceae bacterium
TTCCAGCACAATCAATGTTCGGCTGGTGTCGGCTCCGCCGGAGCTAAGCAGCGTCAAGGCATGCAGCGGTTCATCGACCACCACGCCCCGAGGAACGTAGAGAATCTGTCCTCCGTTCCAGAAGGCCTGAGTCAGTGACGAGAACCGGTCGAATCGTGGATCGACGATCCGTCGTTCCCAATGGGGGCGAAGCTGCTGCCACTGCGATTCGGTCAGTCGATCCAGACTACTGAACCAGACGCCTCGTTTGGACCAGCGTTCGTCAAGCTGTTGATGAAGGGTGACGCTATCCAGGGAGGTGAGCGAGCCGGCCAGACTCACGCCCGCGGTGAGCAGTCCCGGAGGAAGCGATCGCGCCTGCAATTGTTCGGACAACTCGCGAACCGGAGCAAACCGGTCCAGTTTGAAGCCGCGAAGATCGGTTCTCCGCCATTCCTCCTCCGATCGTCCCGGCCATTCCAGTTCCTGAAATCTTTCCCAGGCCTCCCTTCGTTCACTGAGGACCCAATCCGGTTCCGACCGAGACTTCAGGAGGGATTCAAGGGCCTCTTCGCTGAACGGTGAGGCGGATGCCGTCATGCCTGTCATGGAAATTGCGTCGTACCTGTCAAATGGGTGGAACGAATTGGAGCGATTCGGAAACGTCCAGCGGTGGAACGAACCGGGAAAAGCGACCAGCCGCGGGATGGAAGGTGCGATGATCGGACTAGCCGACCGAACCTTCCATTTGCAGTTGGATCAGGCGGTTCATCTCCACGGCGTATTCCATGGGAAGTTCTCGCACCAGCGGTTCGATGAATCCGTTGACGATCATGGTCCTCGCTTCGGCTTCCGTCAGTCCGCGGCTGGTCAAATAGAATAGTTGTTCCTCGCCGATCCGCGAAACACTGGCCTCATGCCCGACCGACACATCCTGCTCGGCCACTTCAATATACGGATAAGTATCACTACGGCTCTTGGCGTCCAGAATCAGGGCGTCGCAAACAACGTTGCACTTGGCGTTCTTTGCGCCACGCTCCATTCGAACCAAGCCCCGATAGCTGCTGCGGCCACCATCCTTGGAAATCGACTTGGAGACGATCTGTCCGGTCGTATTCGGGGCACAGTGGACCAGTTTTGCTCCGGCATCCTGATGCTGTCCAGCCCCGGCAAAGGCGATGGAGAGGATTTCTCCACGCGCCCCCGGTTCCATCATGTAAACCGCCGGATACTTCATTGTGAGATGGCTTCCCAGGTTTCCATCGATCCATTCCATGGTCGCGTCGGCATAGGCCATCGCTCGCTTGGTGACCAGGTTATAGATGTTGTTGGCCCAGTTTTGGATGGTCGTGTACCGGCAACGACCGCCCCGCTTGACGACGATCTCGACGACGGCCGAATGCAGGCTTTCGGTCGAGTACATCGGGGCCGTGCAGCCCTCGACGTAGTGCAGTTCGGCCCCCTCGTCGCAGATGATCAACGTCCGTTCGAACTGCCCCATGTTCTCGGCATTGATCCGGAAATAGGCTTGCAGCGGGAAGTCGATCTTCACGCCGGGGGGAACGTAGATAAACGAGCCGCCCGACCAGACCGCCGAATTCAGCGCGGCAAACTTGTTGTCGTGCGGCGGAATGACCGTGCCGAAATACTCGCGAAGCAGTTCCGGATGTTCCCGGACGGCGGTGTCCGTGTCGGTGAAGATGACCCCTTTGTCGGTCAGTTCTTCCTTCAACGAGCCGTACACGACTTCACTTTCGAACTGGGCCTTCACGCCCGCGAGGAACTTACGTTCCGCCTCGGGGATCCCCAGCTTGTCGAACGTGTCCTTGATCTCCTGCGGCACATCATCCCAAGTCTTTCCCTGGTGGTCGGTCGGCTTGAGATAATAGTAGATGTCCTGGAAATTGATCGCGACGTCGCCCCCCCATTTCGGAGTCGGCTTCGATTCAAAGATCTTCAGGGACTCCAGCCGGAAGTCGCACATCCATTCCGGTTCCCCCTTCATCTCGGAGATCTGCCGCACGATCTCGGCGTCGATCCCCTTGCGGGCCTTGAAGATTGCCTTGCTGTCCGTCCGGAAATCGTATTTATTGATCGAGCCGATTTGATCGACTGGCTGTGCCAAAGTGACGTCGGTAGCCATCGTTTGCCTCGTGGTTGCACTCACCTCGGAAACTTTCCGGGATTATCGCCCACGATAATCCTCGGACATTCAAACTGCTTCCCTGCCGCAAATCGTCGTCAGGCTTCAACCGTTCCATCCGCTGAAGCCTCGCTGACTCAGACTCAGCCCACCCCGGCCTCTTCCTTCTCCAGCAGGGCTCGGTTCTCGGCTTCGTCGGTGGGATAGGCTTTGCGAATCCGATCGTACCCCTCGTTGTGTAGTTCGTTGGCCAGATCGACGCCCCCCGTCTCCACAATGCGGCCCCCGAGCATCACATGCGTGTAGTCGGGAGGATTGTGGACCAGCAGCTTGTCATGGTGCGTGATGATCAACAGCCCCATCTTTTCCCGGCCGATCTCCGCGATACTCTGGCTCGCCAGACGAACCGCGTCCGCGTCCAGACCGCTGTCTGTCTCGTCCAAAATGGCGAACTTCGGTTGCAGCATCGCCAACTGGAGGATCTCGGCTCGCTTCATCTCTCCTCCGGAAAACCCGTCGTTGACGTAACGCCGAGCGAACTCGGGATCCATCTGAAGCTGCTGCATCTTCGAGCGAAGTTCCTTGCGGAACTCCCGCATCGGCATCAGCTCCTCTCCCTCTTTCCGTTCCGGATTTCGGACGTTGGTCGCGGCATGGCGAAGGAAGTCCGCCATCTTCACGCCGGGGACCGCCACGGGGCGCTGGAAGGCCATGAACAGCCCGGCCCGAGCCCGTTCGTCCGGCCCCAATTCGTTCAGAAGGACTCCGTTCAGCTCAATCGACCCCTCGGTCACCTCGTAATTCGGATGCCCCATGACCGCCAGGCCCAGGGTGCTCTTTCCCGAGCCGTTGGGGCCCATCAACGCGTGGGTTTCTCCCCGCTTCATCTCGAGATTGACACCGCGGAGAATCGGCTTCCCCTCCACGGAAACATGCAGATTCGTAATCTTCAGGACGTCCGTCATCGATCGATCGATCCTTTTGGAGACTCCAGGAAAACTGAGGTAACTGAGCTAACTACTGTGCGCTCGGAGGTGTCTGGGTTAGAAGTCGGAGGCAGGTGTCGGGGAGCTGGAGCTGGGATGTTCCATGCCTGTCAACTCTGGCATCGCGGGCCGATGCCTCCCCTTCCCTTTCCGTCCCTTCAAACCCCATTCCAACTCATTCCACGAAAAAACTAACCGGTGATCTTCTGATGATCCTTTAGCGGCTCCCGATCCGACGGAGCCGACACGTAACCGCTGTGATGGGGAACCGGCAATTCGTCGTCCACCTTCACGCCACGCCGGAGGAAACCGCTCCCAGCCTCCGCGTTCTTCTGCTTCGCAACTCGATGGCCACGAATCTTGTCCTGAATTCGCATCAGCCCTTCCAGCAGGGCTTCTGGACGAGGAGGACAGCCGGGAACATAGACGTCCACCGGAACGACCAAGTCGACCCCCTTCACCACGTGATAACCCCACTTGAAGTACGGGCCACCGCCGACCGTGCAGGCTCCCATGGCAATCACGAACTTCGGGTCGGGCATCATGTTGTAAAGTCGCCGCACTCGGCTGGCCATCTTGTAGGTGACCGTCCCCGCCACAATCATCAAATCGGCCTGCCGCGGAGTCGCTCGGAAAGCACCCGCTCCAAACCGGTCGATGTCATAGCGGCTCGCTCCCGTCGCCATCATTTCAATCGCGCAACAGGCCAAACCAAACGTCATCGGCCAAATGCTCGATTCCCGAGCCCAATTGATGGCCTGCTCCACCGTCGTCGTGAAGGCGTTTTCTTCGAATCTTGCTTCAATCCAAGGTTGTTTCATCACACCACCCACTCGCTCGATTCTTCACGGTCCATGGAATGTCTGCTGGGGGGTGGAGGTCTCACCGACCCAGCACCGGTTTGTTGCGGTGGAGCCTCGCGGCTCTGAATTTCTCTCGCCCGCTTGGGTTGGATGTTTTCCTTGTCCAGGGGGTGCGGGATTCAACGCCCCCAATCTCTTGGGAGATCACCGAACCGGCCGAGTATACCAGCTTGTACGCCGGTCACCAGTCGCCTCTCTCCCCAATTGCCGCTCGCTTCAGGTCGCAACCGTCTTCGGCTTCACCTCGAAGGCACAACACGATTCCCCATCCAGCCGACACTTATCCAACCGGACATCCTGCCCCAACACCTCGGCCAGAAATGCCCGCTCCATGGCACAGACTCCCCGATCCATCTCCGCCAATTCCGGGTAAGGGCACGAGAGGGCGTTCAGCACCGGCAATCCGTCCCGATGCTCCACCTCGAAGTCCAATTGCCGCTCACCCATCAATTCCACCAGGCGATCCATCCGCTGCTCGAGCGTCCCCGACGAAAGGCGATCCCCATACAGGTCCACCATCCGGCGGGAAATACGCTGCAGTAAGCCCCGACGGATCTCGGTCTCCCGGATCGAACGCACCTCCTGCCAGAGCGCCATCGCCAAATCGGCGAAATTAGAGCCCGACTGGCGACGCCCCTTGTCCGTCAACGAATATTGGTGACTCGGACGCCCTCGCCCGGCGCGGGACACCACCCGCTCGACATATCCTTGCGCCATCAGCCGGTTCAGCCGCTGACGCACCGCCGTCGCCGTCACCTCCATCGCCTCGGACAGCTCCGTCACGGATAGCCGCTCCTGCTTCCGCAGCAAATCCAAGATCGCCGTGTCCGACGGAACAATGTCGGGACCCATTCCTCACCTGCTTCCCATCAAAAGAGGGCCTCGCTCGGAAACCCCGTGCACCTTCGATTTAATCCACTCTATCGCTTTATCGCATTTTTGACAACCATATGTTTGAAAAATAGTGAGAAATACGTAAGCAATTGACAGGGCGAGAGTTGTAGGCTAGAAGGTCCGCAGCCGAGCCTCCTCCTGCCTCTCCATTCTCTCCAGTCTCGAACTTCCACGATCACGCTGCCGCCAGAGTCCTCTTCCCAATCCGATCCTTCATCGCCGGGACCCGCTTGTGATGACGCAACCTGTCGCACTCCTCTCCGCTCGAGATGTCCCCTCCGCCCCCGCGATTTCAAGCCATTCAGAGCGCGGCTTGAAATGCGTCGCTCCCTCGGTCGGTATGGCGGAAAATGCCACGATGGGGGTACTCTCCTCGGGAAGGACGGGCTTTTGGAAAGGGACGGTGTGTTTGGCGGGGCCAGTCGCTTCAGCAGGGCCAC
>JBJHCD010000471.1:0-5296 GCA_050485845.1 Pirellulaceae bacterium
GAAGCCGGAGCCGGCCGCAACCTAGCGTTCCTGCTCGACGTCGCGATTCAGCAAGTGAAGGTCGAACCAGTCCGCGAAATGCTCGAGGTCCTTGGGTAAATCGGGCCATCCATGCGCGGCCCCTTCTCGAGTGATCAACTTGGCCGGAACCTTCGCCTCGTCAAGCCGCTCGATCATGAGTTGGGCTTGCTGGATCGGGACCAACTCGTCCGCATCTCCGTGGATCATCAACGTGGGGGGAGTGTCGGCTGTCACGTGGTAAACCGGTGAGATCCGCTTGCCAATCTCCTGCCGCCGCTCCTCATCCGTGATGAGCACATACGTGTTGCGACTTGAATCGTGTTCATGAAAGTCGAAGGGGGCCCGGAAATTTTCCAGCACGCCTCTACCCAACGCCACTTCACCTGTTTTCCCATAGTTCAGAAAGTCGGTCGGTGGAAAGAAACAAGCCACCGCCTGAACTCGGCTCGATTGCCGCTGAACCGGGTCCCGATCCTCCTCGTTCGCCTCGGTCCCGGCGACGCCCTGCATCAATGAGAGATGGCCACCGGCCGAGCCACCGTAGATCCCGAGTCGATCGGGATCCACGCCATACTTTTCCGAATGGAGCCGAATGAATCGAACCGCCCGATGCATGTCCTCCAGCACCTCGGGAATGGTGAACTTCGGTTGGCTCCCATGCACGACGGCGAACACGGTGTAGCCCCGGTCCAAGAGAGGCTTTACCAGCGTGGGCCCGATGGCCTCGTGCGACGAAAACCAGCCACCACTGACCACCCAAATCAATCCGATGCCATTGGCATTCTCCTTCGGGCGAAACACATCCAGTGTCAGCGCCGTGCCATGTTTTCGTCCGTAGATCACATCTTCCGTTCGCTCGAAAGACGCCTCCTGACTGAGGACCACCGTCTGCTGCCAGCCGCCGGCCAGAAGGAGGAACGCCACACCGAGGAATCGAGCTGAGAGAGTCTTCATGGTGAATCTAACCGTGGGTAGGTGAATCGGGGAAACCAGGCCAACAACAAACGTACAACATGGCAGATGGAATGCCATCCGGGTTCAAGGAACGTCGGCAGTCGCTGCCTCCCTCTCTTCCCACTCGAGTATCGGCTGGAGCAATGCTTTCAGTGCTCGCCGGTCGCCATCTTCGAGTTGCATTTGAGGAGGTCGCGGAGGACCAAAGGGGAGGCCGGTCAATGAAACGGCCTCCTTGATCAGCGTGATATTCAGCGTATCGCCTCGTCGAGCGCGATAGTCTTCGATCGGCCGCAAGATGGCCAAGAGGTTCATCGCCGCCGCGTAGTCTTGGTTGGTTAGGGCCGAATGCATCGCCAAGGTGAGCCGGGGACAGACACACCCCGCTCCGCTGGTGTAACCCTCCGCGCCGGCCAACATGAAAAACGGGGCATACCGTTCGGCCGTTCCACAATAGACGGGTATCCGGCCCTTCGCTTCTCGAACGAACCGAGTGACCGCGTCGACGTCGTTCACCGCATACTTGACGCCCGCCAACAACCCTTCCTCCGCCAACTGCAGCAAGATCTTGTCACTGGGGGCCGCGGCACGCTTGTAGGTCAAGAGTGGGAGTGGAACGGTTGAGGCGATGGCCCGGAAGTAATCCCGGAAACCCTCGTCTCCGACGTAAGGATGGATGGGAGGCATCACCAGGAGGGCATCGGCACCCAGTTCCGCCGCTGCCATCGCGATTTCCCGAGCATGGCGCAAGCTCAATCCGACCGGAGCCACCACGGTACAGTCGGGCCTCACCGCCACTTCCCGCACAACTCGCACGGACTCGATCACCTCCTCAGCCGATAGCGAGTGAAACTCGCCCGTACCCGCCGCGGGCAGGAAGACTCGAGCCCCCGCGTCCATCATCCGCTCGACCAATCGGGCCAGCCACTCGGGACGCAACTGCTCCCCATCCTCCGAGAAGGGTGTCGGGGGAACGAACTGCACCGTGGCCAACTTCGAGCGATCCAACTCAGTTGTCATGGCGAAAGACTCCCATCGCCGGTCTCAACCCAACTCCTCAACCCAACTCCTCAACGCAACTCCTCAACGCTTCGTCTCAACGAAGCCACTCGGTGAAACCTCTTGGCGAAATCTCTTGGCGGATTCCCCTGATCATGCCACGAGTTGCCGTCGGACCGTCGGTGACCAGGAAGGATTTTGAATGTCCAGGAATGTCCAGGAAAGGCTAGGAATGACTTGGAATGGCTAGGAAAAAGAAAGGAATGACTTCCAATTCTCGTAAATGATGTTGTGAATCGCCTCGTCGGGAAACCGGGGAAAACTACTGCCACTGACAACTTCGTTCACCTTCCAAAGTCCCGCGATGGCCTGTTTCGGCGTTGCCGAGGGAAAATCGGAACCGAAGATCAGCTTATGCTCCACACCGTACTCCAGCGCCGACATGAAGGCCTGATAGTGGCGTAGTGGCCGGTAATGGAGCGCGCTGGTATCGGCATACAGATGGCGATGTTTGCGAATCAAGACGACGCATTCATCTTCCCAGGGATGTCCCATGTGGGAAATGATCATTCGCAGATTGGGACAGGCAATCGCGATGTCTTCGAGCAAGATCGGATTGCTGTATTTCAGCGGACCATTCCGCACGAAGGACGTCCCTTGATGCCAGTTGATGGGGATGTTCAAGCGCTCCGCCTCCCGGAAGAGCGGAAGGTGGCGAGGATCTTGGGGATTGAAGTTCTGGTAGATCGGGCCCAGTTTCAACCCCCGCAATCCAAGATCTTCGACACAGTACCGCAATCGCTCGACAGAGTCGGGCCGATTGGGATCCACCGAGCACCAACCCTGGAAGCGATCGGAATGCTGCCGGGCAAATCGGGCGACTGCCTCCTGGTCCCCCTGAATTCCCGTAAAGGGAGCATCGATTGCGAAGACCACCACCTTGTCGCAGCCGTCCGTCGCCGCCAGCAGCTGTTCCGGCCGGCAATCGAAATTGTGCCGGTAAGACTTGTCGTTCACGTCACAGTGAACTTCGGACGTCAACCGCATCTTCGCCCGCTTGGCCTCCCAGGAGGCATCGACGAACTCATCAGTCAAATGGTCGGGATACCAGAACAGGTTCGTATGAATATCAACCAGCAAGGTACGCACCTCGATGAGATTTTCCCGAGAGTCCATCAGGCGGGGAGCGCGTCGCGGACACCACGTTGTCCGCTCATCCGAGACGCATCCCTGGTTCCCGATTCGGTCCGATGCACCTGAATTCCTCGATCCGGGAAGCAGAGCGGCAGCGGACCGTTTTGTCCCGGCAGACGGAGGGCCTGGAGAGATCCGAGCGTTGACTAGCGGCGATCACGTCGAGCTTGCGAGCGTTTGCCTCGAGCGGAGACGTGACCGCGGGTCCGAGTATTCACGCCACTCTTGTCCAGCCGAGCCCCCTTGGCAGCGGACTTGGCCGAGCGTTGGGAGGCACGATCCAGTTTGGCCGACTTGGCGGATACCCTTTTCTTGGCCGCCCGCTTGGAAGCAGGTGACGCTTTCTTGGCCCCCTTCTTGGCAACCTTCTTGACCTTCTTCTTCAAGGTGGGAGAAACCGGGGTATCGCCGGCGGCACTGGCCAGAGAATCTCCCGACGACTCGAGGACCGACTTTTCATCCAGCTTCGCCCGTTTACTGGCCAGCTTCTTGCGAACCGTGGATCGAGTTGCTCGATGTTCATCCGAGCGAACTCGTCGGGGTGGCGTCTTTTTCGGAGTCGGAGTCGCGGAGGAGTCCGCGGAACCGGCGACCTTGGCCAAGCGTTTTTCGAACCGAGACAGGACCTCGTCGAAGATCTCCGTCTTCTCGGCGCTCCGAGCGTTCGCGCTGGTGGTACGAGCGTTTTGAGCTTGCTGGGTCTTGCGACGCTGCGTGACCGCCTGGTCACGCCACTTGTCACGCAACTTGCGTGCTCGAGCAACATGGCGTTTTAGTTGCGTTTCATTCAACGTGTTGATCGCATCGCGTTTGCTCGCCTCGACCAGTTCCCATTCGGACTTGTTACAAAGCTCTTTTGCTTTTCTCAGGTTCAGTGCCATTTTCGCTCCGGCTGAATGTAAAGGACGGCAAGGGGGCTCGCGATCCGAACGGACAAGGTGGCAAGGAGCATGGACCGATCGGATGTTTCGAGCGTCATTTCCCTAGGAGATAGTTCGACTCGACATCCTTCGAGTATGCTCGGATGGATGTCCCTTGTCACTCACCCTTACTCAATTCACCCAGAATAGCACGCCTTCCCTTTGCGCCAACCGTCCCACCGATCGGCTCGGCGGCAAGCGACGGCACCGCGGGTTCGCCGGGGCGATGTTTCTCGCGTCATGTTGCTGGAGCACAATCACTGGAACAGAAACGCTGCAGGAGAGTCACCAGAGCAAAGTCGTCGCTCATGAAGAGCAGGATCGGCGAGAGCCGATCGACTTGTCGCGTCCTCCTCGGATGGGACTGAAACCATCAGGGCACCGGATAATACAGCACTCTTCGATCATGATCGGCCACAACGGCGCGACGCCATGCATTGAGTCCACCAGGCCGAGCGATGCTTTGGCGCAGCAAGGGACTTCCGGCGGGAAGTGCCCATTCGCGCCGTGGAGAAATGACGGTTTCAAAACTCAAGGGACGATCGATTCCTTCAGGGAGATAGGCGATCGGCGCGTCGAGTCCAGAAGCTCCCAGGAGAATGGACTCGGGGATTCCACGCCGGTCATCCTCGGGCAATTCCGTCAGCGTCTCGGGATACCGGCCATGCTCCAACTGGTAGATGCGAAGCGCCAACTGAAGTCGATGAATCACCAACTGGTCCTGGCGTTCGCGAGAATCGAACGTTGCATGGAGGTGGTGCCACATGCCCGTGTATCGGGTCAGGAAAGGAGTCGTGAGTATCCAGCGGGCAAGGCCATGCATTGGCTCGCGGGAGAGCCCTAGTTCCCTCTCATCCACGCCTGCCAACATCACGTCGAAAATCCGCTCAATTCGAGCAACCTCCCAGGGCGTGTATCGCCGCATCCAACGCAAGGACTTCAGCATGGCGGCGTCCCGAGTGTCCACATTGTCCACGTAGGCCGGCCTTTCGGAAACGACGTCACTGATCCATAACCACTCGCGTCGCATGGCCGAAACATACTGCTCGTAGTCCCAGCGCGCAGCTCTCACCGCCACCTCCATCCCCTCCGCCAGCACGAAGGTGCGCTGGAATTGCCGCGCGGCGATGCCGCGATGCAGGTAGTCGCGCTCGGGCTCCTCGGCCTGCTTGCCCCGGATCGTCAACTCCTTTTCCTCAAGCGTGACG
>JBJHCD010000472.1:0-5287 GCA_050485845.1 Pirellulaceae bacterium
CCCACGAGCTCGGCGAAGGCGCGGGCGTTCTCGGGGCGGTAGTCGCGGCCCCAGACGAGGTCGAAGATGCGCGCCCGCTCATAGAATTCCAGCGGGTCGAGGTCGCGGGAGAAGATCGACTTGTCGAAGCGGCGGACGTCGGCCTCGGAGGCAAGGCAGCCGGCCAGGATCATCTTGACGGCCACGATTCGATTCAGGCTGACCTGACGGGCCCGGTAGACGACCCCCATTCCTCCACGGCCGATGACTTCGAGTAATTCATAATCCCCAAATCGCTGACCCACCGGCAATACCCGCCGGGTCACTTCCGCGGCGGTGGTCTGCTGATCGTCTCGCGTGACGGACGGATGATTGGACCTCGTCCTCTGCCCGACACCCTCAAAACCCTCAAAACCCTCGAATAGCTCGGTGAATCCCTCCATCGATTCGGGGGGAAGGAATTCAGAAACCTCCGAGGGGCGATTGTTCTCTCCACTGGCGGGGAGATAGGGATGAGTCGCGTCGAGAGAGTGGGGAGGGCTGGTTGAGCCAGGAGACTCAGGAGATTCAGGAGATTCGAGTGGCGGTCGAGCCGGGGAGCCGGCGGGCCCGTGGGGATTGGAGCGAGGCGGAGGGACCGCGGGCCCTGGCGGTTGGGAGGCGGGATCCTCGGATGTGTTGCGCGGGTCGCTGGTCATCGCGGTCACTCGCTCTGCCCACGGGGGGGCGAGAAAGCTGCGTTTGGAAAAGGCTGGCGTCATCGCGAAGTCCCCGATATCAACCCAACGTCGTGGGGCCCAGGTTGGTGGTCGAGCCCGTATTCGTTGGGACTGGCGGGTTTCTTGCGACCGCTCCCCGATTTTACTTGGAAAGGCTACATTGGGGTCCGACGACGCATCGAGGGAATATCGAGGGAATGTATGGAGAGAATCCTGGTCAGTCCCCCGAATGGTTGCCGACCCGAATCGTTCTCGGGACGTCCGGCGACGCGCGTCAAGGGACCGGACCCCGCGGCACCGAGCCACGTGGGGCGTCCTCCGAAGGGGCGGAGCACGAACCGTCGGTGGAACCTGCACGATCGGCGGAGCACGCCAGGCACGGAACGTATTGTCAAAAGCTTGTTCGGAAGCTTGTTCGAAAGCTTTTTTTGAAGGATTGTCTGGAGCACTATGAGCACTCACCTCCCTGAACCCAAAAAAATGGCCGAGATTGTTTCGCTATGCAAGCGTCGCGGCTTCCTTTTCCAGTCCAGTGAGATTTATGGCGGCTTGAACGGATTCTGGGACTACGGTCCCTTGGGCGTCGAATTAAAGCGGAATATCAAGGAGGCTTGGTGGCGGGACAACGTGACGGGGCACAACGAGCTGTCGGTACCGGATTCCGCACCGGATGCGTTCGAAATGACCGGACTCGACTGTAGCATCATTATGCATCCCCAGGTCTGGAAATGCTCGGGGCATTATGATCTTTTTCACGATTTCATGGTCGATTGTCGCGAGTCGAAACGACGCTACCGCTACGATCAAGTTCGGGGGCGGTGGGCGGAACGGGATGGGCAGCGGGTCTTTGTGGCGACGGTGGCCGAGGGAGCGGAGGAAGACGAGGAGACGCTGCGGCGAGCGCTGAAGCATTTCAAGTTGCGTGCCAAGGACGCCGACAAGCTGCGGATGGACGATCGGTACTATTCTCTTCCAGAGATCGATGACATGGCGCAGGTACTGGGCCCCGACGCGAAGACCGTCGGGACGCTGCTCCCTCCACGCGAATTCAACTTGATGTTCAAGACTTATGTCGGCGCGTTGGCTGGAGAGGAAGGAGCGGCTTTTCTCCGCCCCGAGACCGCTCAGGGAATTTTCGTCAATTTCAAGAACGTTTTGGATAGCACTCGAGTCCGCGTTCCATTCGGCATCTGTCAGGTCGGCAAGAGCTTTCGCAATGAAATTACTCCCCGAAACTTCACTTTTCGGTCGCGTGAATTCGAGCAGATGGAGATCGAGTTCTTCTGCCATCCGGATTCCTCGGCCGACTGGTACCGCTACTGGCGCGATCGTCGGCTGCAGTGGTACATCTCACTGGGGCTCAGCGGAGAACGCTTGCGGTTGCGGGAGCATCCGGACGAGGAGTTGAGTCATTATTCTCGGGGGACGGCCGACATCGAATATGCCTTTCCGTTCTTGCCCGAAGGGGAGTTCGGTGAATTGGAGGGGATTGCTCATCGAGGCGATTTCGACTTGCGAAGTCACATGGAAGGGAAGCTTGATCCCTCCACCAATCCGCTGCAACTGGAAACGGACGCTCACGGAAAACCAAAGTGGCGAGGAAGTGGCAAGGACCTGACCTACCGCGACGACTTGTCGGGTGAGCGGTATGTTCCCCACGTGATCGAGCCTTCGGCCGGAGCTGATCGGGCCACGCTGGCGTTTCTGTGCGAAGCCTACACCGAGGACGAGGCCCCGGATGAAGAGGGGAAGATGCAGAAGCGGACGCTCCTGCGACTGCACCCTCGGCTGGCCCCCATCAAGGCGGCGATCTTCCCGCTGGTCAAGAAAGACGGCATGCCGGAACTGGCCAAGGAACTGTATGGCCGACTCAAGCCCCACTTCAACGTCTTCTATGATGAAAAGGGGGCGGTGGGGCGCCGCTATCGCCGCCAGGATGAAGCAGGGACCCCCTACTGCATCACGGTCGACGGCCAGTCCTTGTCCGATCGGACGGTGACCATTCGTGATCGAGATTCGCTGGAACAATGGCGAGTGCCGATCGAGGGTTGTCTGGAAGAACTGACGCGACGCATCGAGTAGTTGAATAGCCGGCGTTCAAGAATGGCCGACGTCGAATGTCCAGTGTTGAATGGCCGGCGATGGTTGTACGGCGATGAAAAATGGCCAATGTTGAATGGCCGGCTTATAGCAGAGGAGAGGGTGTCATGAAGCCCGCCATCAGCCAAGTCTGTTCGCTCCCTTTTCCGTTTGAGAAGGATGTCGAGGATTACGGGGCAGGCCACTGTGGGGCGATCGACGTCTGGCTGACCAAGCTGGAGACCTATCTCGAGAGCCATTCGCCCGACGACGTTCGAGCCCTGCTGGAGGCGAACGGCATGACGCTTCCCGTCGCCAGTTTTCAGGGGGGGATTTTGGCGAGCCAAGCAGAGCCGCGGAAAGAGGCCTGGGACCTGTTCGCTCGGCGACTCGACCTCTGTCGACAACTGGAAATCCAAACGCTGGTCATCAGCGCCGATGTTTCCGGGCCGCTCCAAGAGACGGTCATTGAGCGAGTGCACCGCAGCCTGGAACTGGCCGCCCAGCAGGCTGAAAGCCAAAATGTCCGGTTGGCTCTGGAATTTCAGGCAGGTTCGACCTACATCAATAATCTGCAGACGGCGGCCGCCGTCGTGGGCGAACTGGGGCATCCCGCCTTGGGAATTTGTCTGGATCTGTTCCACTTTTACGTGGGGCCGAGCAAGCTGACGGATCTGAGCTACTTGACGCCGCGGATGCTCTTTCATGTCCAGCTTTCCGATTTGGCGGACGTGCCCCGCGAATTCGCGACCGACTCGCATCGCATCCTCCCCGGAGATGGCGATATTCCCCTCGAACCAATCTTGGACCATCTGCGTCGGATCGAGTATGACGGCCCGATTTCCATCGAGCTGATGAATCCGCAGCTCTGGCAAGTCCCCCCACGTCAGATGGGTGAAATTGGGATGACGGCCCTCCGAAAACTGTTGGGACAGGCCGCCATGCAGTAAGCCCCCAGTAGTAGGTCTCAGTAGTAGGTCTCAGTAGTAGGTCTCAGACCAGGCGGCCTTTTTTTGCTTGCCCGATTCCCCCGAATCCGGGATAATCCACCGGAGAGGGTCATTCGTCGCCGACAACTGAGAGCGGAGATTCAGAGCGGCTTGAATCGAGGCCCTTTGAATCTGAGGCCCTTTGAGTCGAGGAGGTCGGTTGAACCGAGAGATCGAGCCACAAAGATTGAACCGAGAGATCGAACTGCGAAATAGAACCGTGACATAGAGACATAGAGACATAGAGATAAGGAGGCCACTCATGAACTGGCAAACACGAATCTCCCGCTGGGGATTGAGCGGCGGTCTGTTGCTCTTGGTGCTCTTGGTAGCTCAGCCTGCCTGGGCTTGGCAGTTCGGAAGTGCCGGTTCTCGGCCGGGTCCGGGCCAGTGGAATCGGGGGTCGCATCCCCGTTCGATGATGGCCCATCCGGGGGTGGGACACGGGTTCGCCGCCGGCCCCGTCTGCGGATGGCCCACGCCGATTGGCAACTGGGGACATCGAGGAGTTCTGCATCGGCACTACCCGGTCCATCATTTCGGGCATCGGTTCCAGCCCTGTTGGCCCGTGGGTGGAGCTTGGGGGAGCCCGTTTTTCCCACGGGCGTTCCGAAGCCATGTGTTTGTGGGGTACTCGCGGCGAGTCGTCCATCCCTTCTTTCCCGTCTTCCCAGCCTATCCACTCGCCCCTGCTGTGGTCTGTCCCCCTGTGTTCGTGCCGTTCTACCCGATGATCGGCACGTCGCTGTGGGTCAGTGCCGCGCGACCCATCCTCCCCGCTCGACTGGTTCTGGGTGATATCGGAGTTCCCGGTGACGTTCTGACCGACGAACTGGCGGCGATCGTGGCGGCTCGCCGAGCCGACTTGGCGGCTCGAGCGGCAGCGGGACTACGAGGAAGGGACGAGGGGATTCCCGTGGTTCGGATTGGGGCCGGCTATGACGCGGACCGAGCCATCGAGGCGGGAGATGCTGCTTTTCGCGCGAAGCGGTACGGCAATGCGACCGAGTTTTACCGGCTCGCCATGACCCGTGAAGGGGGGAGCCAATCGCCCGGTCACCTCCGAGCCGCCTATGCCCTGATGGCTCAATCGAGGTATCGCGAAGCGCACCATGAGTTCAATCAGGCCATGAAGACGTTGGGGCAAGACGGCTCTCTCTCCTTCCAGATTGATTCTCTCTATATCGACGAGTCAGAGAAGATCGAGCATCTCGAGCAGTTGGCGAAGGCGAGTTGGCAGAAGCCGCGAGACAGTCATCTGCAGACATTGATCGGCCTGTTCCTGTGGCATGATGGCCAGACGCAGCGAGCCAAGACGTTTTTCCTGGCCGCACAGCAAGCCTCCGAAGGTCGAGACCTGCTGAGTGCTCGGTTGCTGGAGCAAGTCGAGCCGATTCGCGTGGCCCACCGCTAGGCATCTGGGACAGTCAAGAATGAGGGTTGAGCTGGACTCGTACGATGGACTTCCAGTCCGTCGTACCCAAAAAATAAGCTGTCCCAGACCATTAGGCATCCGTGGGG
>JBJHCD010000473.1:0-5281 GCA_050485845.1 Pirellulaceae bacterium
CAAGTGGACCTCACCGATGTCTTGGCGAGAACTTCGACCTACCATCGAGGGGATCATGTCCACCTCGAACTGATCGACCCCGACGAGACGGCGACGACGAGGGTGTTGCTCGCCTTCTCCGATTCGGCCATGGTTCGACCGGACATGGCGGATCCGGACCGCACGAGGTTACAGCGAGCGATGCAGAACGTGGGATTGTTGCGAGAAAGCCCCTTTCTGGCCGGCGAGCGACTCTGGATGCTGCGGTGCTGGCCGACGGAGTCTTACCTGCAAACTCGCCAATCTCGGTTGCCCCAAGTCGCCCTGATCCTGGGGATGCTGCTCTCCGTGGTCGGCTCGGTCGTCACCTTCCGCCTCACGGCCCGTTCCCGGCAGATGACGCGTCTGATGGTGGACCGGACCACGGAATTGGAGGAAAGCAATCTGCAGTTGGAGCAACAGATTGCCGAGCGACAGCGGGCCCAGGAGGCGTTGAATGAATCCCTGGCGGCGTATCAGTCCCTGATTGAGAGCCTGCCGCTGCACTGTTTTCGCAAGGATCGGGAGGGACGGATCACGGCGGCGAATAGTCGTTTCTGCCAAACGTTGGGGAAGCCCGTTGAAGAGATTCTCGACAAGACCGACCTCGATCTGTTTCCATCCGAACAGTCGCGGAAGTACCGCATGGATGACCGACGAGTGATTGAGACCGGAGAGGTGTTCGAGGACGTCGAAGTCTATCGAAATTCTCAAGGAGAGAAACGCTATGTTCAAGTCTTGAAGGCTCCCGCCCGCGATGCACGGGGCGACATCGTCGGCGTGCAAGGGATGTTCTGGGACGTCACTGAACGTGTTTTGTTGGAGGAGGAACGCAAGCGGAGCGACGCGAGATTTCGCCGGTTGGTGGAGTCGAATTTGTTGGGGGTGATGATCGCCACGGTTGATGGAGAGATCCTCGAAGCCAATGACGCGCTGCTACGCATGCTGGGATACACGTCCAACGAGTTTCGGGACCAACCATTTCGCTGGGATGACCTGACACCTCCCCACTTGCGCCACCTCGATTCGCGAGCCATCGAACAATTGACGGCTACCGGAACCAGTGAACCGTGGGAAAAGGAATACGTCCACCGCGATGGCCACCATGTCCCCGTGCTGATCGGCGTCACCATGCTGGAAGGGTCGCAGAAAGAGTGCATCTGTTTCGTGCTCGACATCACTCAGCGAAAACAAATGGAACAGGAACTCATTCACGCCAAGGAAGCGGCGGACGCGGCCAATCACGCCAAGAGCCAGTTTCTCGCCAATATGAGCCATGAGATTCGGACTCCGATGAACGCAATCATCGGCATGACGGAACTGGTCCTCAATTCGTCCCTCACCGCCGATCAACGCGAGTTCCTGACCATGGTGCTTCAATCGGGTGAGTCCCTGTTGGACATCATCAATGACATTCTGGACTTTTCCAAGGTTGAGGCGGGCAAACTGGACCTGGAACATCGAAGCTTCCGACTCCGGAACACGGTCGGTGACACGATGAAATCCCTCGCCTTGCGGGGACACGCCAAAGAGCTGGAAATCGCTTACGAGGTGGACGATGATGTCCCCGAAGTGGTGATCTGCGATGTCGGCCGGTTGCGGCAAGTGATCATCAATCTGGTCGGTAACGCGCTCAAGTTCACCGAACAGGGGGAGGTCGTCCTCCAAGTCGAACTGGAAGCGGAACAAGAGGAAACGCTGAAGCTCCATTTCTCCGTCTCGGACACCGGGATCGGTATTCCGGATGACAAGCAGCCCCTCATTTTTTCGGCGTTTGAACAAGCCGACTCGACCATGACCCGCCGCTTCGGTGGCACTGGCCTGGGGTTGGCGATCGCCTCGCGACTTGTGGAACTCATGGGAGGCGAAGTCTGGGTGGAGAGCCGAGTCGGCAAGGGAAGCACGTTCCATTTCACCGCCCACTTCGGAAAATCGAGGGCCAGGCAACGGCAGACGGAAATGGATCCACCGGCCCAGTGGCATCCTGACCTGAATCAATCAAGGCTGCTCGTTGTCGATGACAACAACACGAACCGACGCATACTTGAGAAGATGCTGGAAAGCTGGGGTGTCGAACATGCCGTGGTCGGAAACGTCCCCGATGCACTACAACTGCTCAAGGAATTCGCGGCCCGGGATACCCCATTTCATCTTGTCATCTCGGACGTCAAAATGCCGAACCAGGATGGATTCGATCTTGCGGAGCGGGTCCGGGAGACTCCTCACCTGAAAGAGACGCGAATCATCCTGTTGACGTCCGGGGATGTTGCCGAAGATCGCCGACGCTGCCAAGAGCTTCGCGTGTCGGATTATTTGCTTAAACCGGTCAAACAATCCGAGTTGTTTGATTCCATGGTTGCCGCCCTATCGGAAAAAGGAGGAAATGTGGTGTCGCCTGTTGGTGACGGAATACTGACGGCCCCTTCGCTTCCCCCACTACGCGTCCTGTTGGCGGAGGATAGCACCGTCAATCAGAAACTCGCCACGGTTCTACTGGAACTGCAAGGCCATTCCGTGGCACTGGCGAATAACGGTCGGGAGGCATTGGACCTGCTGAAGACCTCGACGTTCGATCTACTCCTGATGGACGTCCAAATGCCCGAACTGGACGGACTCGAAGCGACTCGCCAAATCCGAGCCCAAGAGTCCGCTGGAGAACACATCCCGATTGTCGCCATGACGGCTCATGCCATGAAGGGAGATCGGGAGCGGTGCCTGGAAGCGGGAATGGATGACTACCTGGCCAAACCGATCCGAGCCCAAGAGCTTCAAGATGTCCTGGTGCGAGTCATCTCGCGACATGGAGTCGAAAAGCCAACGTCGGAGACGGCGTCTGCAGAGTCCGCGTCTGCAGAGACGGCAACTTCAGAAGTGGGAGTTGGCCGGGAAACAGACTCCCAGGAGAGTCCGCCCCTGGTCGAACCACCGGAAACAACTTCACTCGAAACTCCCCACCCCATCGATTGGACACAGGCATTGGCGGCGGTGAACCACAAGGAAGGACTGCTCGTGGAGTTGGTCGAACTGTTCCTGGATGAGGGACCTCGCTTGCTGAGGCAGGCCCGGGAGGCCGCGGAGCGTCGGGACGCCGCCGGATTGAAGCTGGCCGCCCACACGCTCAAGGGCTCATCCCGCTATTTCGGAGGCAACCCACTGGCCCTGAAGGCCGCCGAACTCGAAAACATGGGGGCCGAGTCGCGATGGACAGGGGTTGAAGAGCGGCTCGAGCAAGCCCAGCAGGCATTCGATCAACTAGTTCCTCAATTCCAGGCATATCTCAAGCAACACGGCGGAGGCCCTACCAGCTCATCATGAAGATTCAAGACGCTTGTGACTTCCTCGAACAATTCGCCCCCCTGGCCCTGGCCGAGGACTGGGACAACGTCGGCCTGCTCGTCGGACGTTCGGATCGTCCTCTCCGCAATCTGATGACCTGCCTCACGATTACGCCAGAGTCGGCCGCGGAAGCCATTGAACATGAGGCCGACTTGATCGTCACGCACCATCCACTCCCCTTTCACCCGCTGAAGCGAATCTCCTCCACCACACCGACTGGTCGCCTCCTGCTGGATCTGATCGAAGCTCGAATCGCCGTGTACAGTCCCCATACCGCTTTCGATTCCGCGGCGGGGGGGATCAACCAATCCCTGGCTGAATTGCTGCACCTGGAAAACATTCTCCCCTTGACGCCGTTGGTGGATGCCGCCGAGCCCTGGGGGGCGGGCCGTCGTGGAGAATTAGCCCAAGTTCAAACCATGGGGGAAGTTGCTCAGTGGATGAAACGCGAGCTGGGAACGCCTGGAATCCAATGGGTTGGACCGTCGGACCTTCCGGTCAAACGGATTGCCGTCGCTTGCGGCAGTGCGGGAAGCTTTCTGGAACATGCTCGCCATGCCGAATGCGATTTGTTTGTCACGGGCGAAGCGACATTCCATCGTGCCTTGGAGGCGCAGGCGGAAGGAATCGGCCTGCTGTTGTTGGGACATTTCGCCAGTGAGCGGTTCGCCGTCGAGCGTCTCGCCAAGGAACTTGGGGAACAGTTCCCCTCGCTCCGCGTCTGGGCCAGCAAGCAGGAACGAGACCCAATCTCCTGGGGCTGATCTTCGGACCCTGTTATTATTGGGTCCCGCGTCCCCAATGACGTCTCCCTCGGACACCCTCCCGGCCATGAGATAGGCGTACTCTCCATTTACCCCCCATCCATTTGCTCTTCACTTAAGCTTGAACCTTCGCTTGAACTTACGCTAAGGAATTGATCATTGGTCTCACCGCTGAACATTGGAATCCAGCTTGCCAGCCTTCGCATGCCGCTCAAGACCGCGCTGCAATCCGCCGCCGGCTTGCACGTTCAAGGGGTGGAGATCGATGCCCGCCACATGCTCCGGCCGCAAGAGCTGAGCGCGACTGGGATTCGCCATTTCCGCAAGACGTTGTCCGAACTCAACCTCAAAGTCTGCGCGGTCGGTTTTCCGACTCGGCGAGGTTACAACGTGCCGGAAGATCTGGACCGGCGAATTGAAGCGACCAAGGAGGCGATGCAGTTCGCCTACCAACTGGGGTCCAAGATACTCATTAACCATGTCGGGCAAATCCCCGACGAAAACCAGGGACCCGAGTGGGATCTGCTGGTCGAAGTGCTGAACGATCTGGGGCGTTTCGGGCAGCATGTCGGTGTCACCCTGGCTGCCGAAACGGGGGCCGAATCGGGGGAGCGGATGGCCGAATTGCTCGCCCGTCTGACGCCGGGAACCATTGGCGTCAACTTCGACCCCGGAGGCTTGGTCGTCAACGGATACTCCCCCCGAGACGCCTTGGCGGCACTGTTGGATCACGTCGTCCATGTTCACGCCACCGATGGTGTCCGCGACCGGGCCCAGGGACGCGGCATCGAGACGCTGTTGGGCCGAGGTTCGGCCGATTTTCCCGAGTTAGTGGCGATGCTCGAAGAACGACACTACTCGGGTTACTTCACGGTCGAACGCCGTCAGCCCCGCGATCCATTGGCCGAGGTCCGACAAGGAGTTGAATACTTGAACAACCTGGCCCACGGCTGATTCGAGTCGTCAGCCTTATTTCCAGTTTCGCACTTTTCGCTTAGTCGTCAGCCTTCGGGGCCGGCTTTTCGATCACGCCGAACATATGCCCTCCGACATCATCGTGGGACCACGTTCCCGCGTACTTGTCTCGGTCCAGGACCACTCGGCAACTGAAAGTTCCCAGCGCGGGAATCGTCACGTTGTCCATGGTGATGACTGGTGTGTTC
>JBJHCD010000474.1:0-5263 GCA_050485845.1 Pirellulaceae bacterium
CTACATAGCAGTAATCCCGTCTCGACTCACGGGCGACGGCCGAAGGCGGCATTACCAGTACGTTTTCTCGCTGCTCCAACTCGACTTCCACTGTCGCATACATGCCAGGGCGAAGTTGATCTGAATGTTCGTTCACTTCCACTTCGAGTCGCATGGAACGATTCGATTCGTCCAGCCCCCAGCTGGTCCGCACCACCCTCCCGGGAAATTCAGTCTGGCCCAGGGCCGGAATCCGTACCATGGCAGGGTCACCAGGATCTGCAAACAGGGCCTCCGACTCCGGAACATCGACAAACACACGGACCCGATCGGCCCGAGCGACAACGACCAGTGGCTGAGCCGACTCGCTTCCCGCAGGCTGAACGTAGTGTCCTGGGTCGGCCAAACGTTTTGTGATCACTCCATCAAATGGCGCGGCAATTTCCGAGTACTGCCGCATGGTTCGGGCTTGAGCGAGATTGGCCGCGGCGACGCGCAACGCGGCCTGTTCCAGAGCAATTTCGCTACGGGCCAGTTGCAGATTCGCTTCCGCCTCGACAACGGCCAGACGAGCGGAGTCGACTGCGGCCCGAGCCTCTTCGTCGGCAGAGCGGGCGGCCCGCAGTTGACTAAAGCTCTCATCGACCAACTTGGGTGTAATCGAGCCACGCTCGGCCAACTCTCGCAGTCGCTCATATTCGGCCTCCCACCGTGCCAACTCTCCCTCGGTTCGACCCACTCGCGCTTGAGCTTGCGGGACGCGGGACTGAGCGGACTCCAGCATCGCTTCCATGACTTGGACCTGAACCTCCGCCTTCGCCAACCTCGCCTCGGCCTGCTCCACCAATGCCTTGCGCTGCTCCTCCTCATCGATCAATTCCGGGATCCAGAGCCGCACCAGGACATCCCCCTCGGAGACGCGATCCCCAATATCCACCAACATGGCTTCCACATAGCCATCGGTTTTCGCCACCAGCGGAGCAACCTCATACGCCTGAATTCGGCCCGGCTGGATCGTCGACTTCGTGAGATTTTTCCGGGGTGGCTGAATGACCACCACACGATCTCGGCGAGAGTCGTTCTCGTTGAGCGAGGTCGGGTTCATTCCGACTGTGGTAGCACTGGTGAAGGGATTGCAGCCATTGCAAACGAGGATCAGCGCCGGCAGGAAAAGCGACACGGCAAGGATACGCCGGGGCCAAGTAATCATGAAGCATCTCCTGAGTCGCGGTCCTCGGATTGCGGGCCGGGACGTGATGAATCCTTCGATTTAGGTTCGTGATCGGGCGGCGGGAGTGAAGTCGGATCGGTATCCTTCGCTTGCCTGTCTGCCGACTGAACATCGGCCGCCTGAGTGTCTGCCGCCTGAATTTCTGCCGTATGGGGAGCGAAATAGTAGGCGCTCTCTGGGTCGCCTGGATCCAAGGAGGCGGATCGGTTTCCGACGCGTCTCTGCGCGGTCGTGAACATGCCGGGAAGTACCAGCAGCGTGGCCAGGGTTGCCCCGGACAGCCCACCGATGACCGCGCGACCCAGCGGTGCATTCTGCTCACCCGCCTCGCCGAAACCGAGAGCCAGCGGGAGCATGCCCGCGATCATGGCAAACGTGGTCATGAGGATGGGACGGAGGCGACTTCCCGCTCCATAGACAGCCGCCTCATCCGCTCGCACCCCCGTCCGCCGTCGCTGTTCGGCGAATGTGACAAGCAGAATTCCATTGGAAGTGGCCACGCCAATCGCCATGATGGAGCCGATGAATGACTGGATATTCAAGGTGGTCCCCGTGAGCCACAAAATGACCGCGACGCCCGCGACGGCAGCGGGTGCGGTCGAGACGGTTGCGAAGGCGAGTCGCCAGGACTGGAAGTTGGCCGATAGCAGGAGAAACACGGCCACGACTGCCAACCCCACGCCGATGGACAAGCCCGATTGCATCTCCCGCATCGGAGGAATCTGTCCGCGTACTTCCCGTTCGACTCCCGTCGGTGGGTCGCCGGCCCGCTCGAGTGCTTCCGCCACGCTCCGGGAAATTGTCCCCAGGTCGGCGCCGGCCACATTGGCGGTTAGAGTAATCTGTCGCCGCATGTTGTAGCGGTCATATTGGCCGGCCATCGTTCCCGGTTGAACCTCCGCCACGTCACGAACGAGCACCTGCCCGGAAGTCGTTCGACGCAGGGGAATTCGCCCCAAATCCTCGGCCGACCCGACCGTGGCCACATTGTCAGGCGTGCGTAGGACCGGCCGAGGAATCTCGACCTGCACCTGATAGGCAATTCCACTGCGAGGATCCGCCCAATAATTCGGAACGACGAAGCGACTGGAGGATGTTGCGGTCACGAGCGCTCGAGCCACGTCGGTGGGAGTTAAACCCGCCAATCCCGCTTTTTCACGATCAACATTCACTTCCAAAGTGGGATAATCCAGCGATTGTCCCACCTGGACATCTCGCAAATAAGGGACTCTCTCCAACTCGCGCCGCACCACTTCCGCATGCTCGCGACTGTCATCAAAATTCGCTCCGCTGATCGCCACCTCGACCGCTGTCGGCGATCCGAAACTCATCACTTCATTCACGATATCCGACGGTTCGAATGAAAACCGAATACCGGGCATTTCCTGGGCAAGCCGCTCACGCAATGATTCCTTCAGCGGATCCACTCGCAAGCCACGATGCGGCTTCAAGTCGACGTACAGTATCGCTTCCTCCGGTCCGCGGGACCATTGATACACGGCATTCACCGGAAAATTGGAATGGATCATCCCGACGTATCCCAACGTCAAATTCACATTCTCGGCCCCCACGACGTCGTCGATTACCCGCAACGCCTGCTGGGCTAACTGCTCGGTTCGCACAATGTGCGTCCCATCCGGTGCCCGCATGCGGAGGCGAAACTGCCCCGCATCCACCGTCGGAAAGATATCTCGACCAAGTTGACTGCCGAAGACACCGATGGTCGCGATCACCACGACCAGATAGATTCCCGCCACCGCGTACCGATGCCCGATCAGTGCCGTCGTCAGCCGTTCGTATCGAGCGCGAAAGCGTTCGAAAAACCCCGGAGGCACTCCGGCAATCTCTTTTTGATGCCGGAGCAACCACACGGACATGACGGGGACAAACGTGCTGGACAGCACGTAGGAGGCCATCATGGCGAATCCGACCGCCAGCGATAGCGGGACGAACAACGCTCGGGCCGCACCCTGCATGAAAAAGGAGGAGATGAACACCGCCAGAATACAGAGCATCGCCAAGAGTCGAGGGATCGCCGTCTCGGAGGAGCCAAGCAAAACAGCCGTTGCCAGTTTCTCACCACGTTGAAGATGGGCATGAATGTTTTCCACCGCCACGGCCGCCTCATCGACCATGATCCCGATGGCCAGGGCAAGCCCCCCCAAGGTCATCATGTTGATCGTCTGGCCAGCAAACCACAGCAAGACCGTGGCTGCCATCAAGGCCAGCGGAATGTTCAGCACCACAATCAGTGAACTGCGCCAATCTCGCAGGAAGAGCAGGATCATCAGGCCAACGAGAATCGCCCCCAGAAATCCCTCCATCACCACGCCCTCCACGGAACGGATGACATAAGGAGACTGATCGAATTCAAATCGGACGTCGATTCCCTCCCCCTCCGGCCCCAACGCATCCTTCATCCGCGGAAGTGCGTTCTTGATGTTGTTGATCACATTCAACGTCGATGCATCCGCCCGCTTCGTGGCCAGGATATAGACCGCTCGACGACCATTGGCCAATGCATATCCGGCCGGCGCGTCGGCGGAATCCTCGATATAACCGATGTCGCGGATGTAGACGGGGCGGTCTCCCCCACGTATCGGAATCGATCCCAGTTCGTGAATATCACGAACTACTGAGTTGACCGGGACGATCGGGTAACTGTCTCCCACGGGAATGTTCCCCGAGGGACTGATCGAGTTGCCCCGCACCAACGCCTCGATCACTTCATCCGGTGACATGCCATGGGACTGCAAGCGGTCGGAGTCCACCGTCACCACCACGGTTCGAGCACTTCCACCAAAAGGTGGCGGGGCGGAGACGCCCGGGAGACTGGAAAACATCGGACGCACGCGAAAGAGTGCCAAATCCTGGATCTCGGCGATCGACCGCGTGTCGCTCGATAACACCAAATAACCCACCGGTACACTCCCGGTGTCAAACCGCATCACAAACGGGGAGACTGTTCCAGGTGGCATGAAGGCCTGCGAACGATTCACATAGTTGATCGTCTCCGCCATCGCCTGCGCCATGTCGGTGCCGGGATGGAAGAACAGCTTCATCAAAGCCGTCCCCTGCACATTGCGTGATTCCACATGGTGAATACCACTAATGTAGAGGAAGTGATATTCGTAGTAGTTGGTTAAGAAGCCCTCCATCTGAGCCGGGTCCATTCCACCGTATGGCTGGCATACGTAGATGACCGGGAGATTCAGACTGGGGAAAATGTCAACTTCCATCCCTTTGGGAAGGCCCTCGGGATAGGAAATCCCGAGATGATTACAGACCGCCCCCCCCACTGCCATGAAGCTCCCCATTCCAATGGCGAGTATGACCACCATTACAGTGAGGGGGCGACGTAAGGCACCTAGTATCAGATTCATTCCTGTCTCATGTCCCGAGCAGAAGTCGCGGGGACTGCAGACCAGCATCGAAGTGCGGGATCCCCATTTGCCAAACCCTCAATCTTCCTCCAACTTCCACCGACTGGCAAGGAATCAGCAGATTAAAAAGTGCTAACCAGCAGCCACGCTCTGAATGCGCACCGAACGGTTTCCGGGCGAATAAATCCGTCGTAACACACTTCCTGACCAATACTTAAGGAAAACTGTGTCCTGACCGCTTGGCTCCAGACTTCGCACGGCCTCTCCCTATTACCCCTGCCAGGCCGGAATTCGCTGAATCCA
Source organism: Pirellulaceae bacterium (assembly GCA_050485845.1). GTDB lineage: Bacteria > Planctomycetota > Planctomycetia > Pirellulales > Pirellulaceae > JBJHCD01. Next base: position 4,897 of record JBJHCD010000474.1, read on the forward strand.
GCAAAACCGATTCACCGATCACAACCGTGGGGCACCGGTGATTGCCGCACGGTCGTCCTTCGGCCCTGGTTGGATGACTTCGAGCAATGCTCGACAAATCCTCGGCGGCGACCAGCGCGAATAATCCGAAAATTTTCGACGCACGCTGAACAACGCGGAAAGTCGCTGAAAAACGCTGACAAGCGACGGAAGGCGACGGCAACCGAGAAGTTTCAAAGAAACTTCGAGCATCGAACCTGTGAGAGTGCCGAGTAACGGAGGGATGGCGAATGACGACTGTGTCCAAGCGCACGAGGCCTGCATGGAGTAGAAGACTCCCTTTCTGGCTCGTGCTACTGTCGTCGCTCAGCGGAGGCTGCGCCTCAAC
>JBJHCD010000475.1:0-5263 GCA_050485845.1 Pirellulaceae bacterium
TCCGGGCTCCTTAGATAGCGCATACCCGCACCGGTGCTGGACGGAACACCCGCCGACAGCCCGCGGCTGGTGAGCGCCGCTCGCTATGGGGCGGCGGGCTATAGGTTCATGGTGGGTTTTCGCCAGGTGAAAGGGCAGTTCACAGGTAGCATGTCTATGTTGGGGTCAATGAACAACCCAAAGGATGGTGTGCATCTGGTCCGAAGACAGCCTTCGGCTCTTGCGAAGACAGCCTTCAGCTCTTGTGTGCATGGTTTTTGTGGGGGGGGCCACAGTGGATCTTTGGACTTGGGGTGGGTTGCCAAGTGGAAGGCGGGGGCCAGGGCATCCCTCGTCTTGGCGTTCGGGCATGATCTGGCAGGGTGAACGTGTTCCGAAGACACCCTTCGCTCCCTCATGCCCCCTCACGTAGGCACAATTCTCTACCTCAGAAGCGCCCCTTCGCTCTATAGCTCGCTCGTCACCCCACGACATCTTGAGCTGTCGCCACTTTCAGCGGACGAACATCGGGACGATCCTGAACGCTCACTTCAACCCAACACTATGTGCCCCCCTTCCCCTGTGCTTGGTCCGTTGTCGTTCCCCTCGCGAATCACGCACATTTCTCGCTCGCTTCGCGGCGCGCCCAGAGGGATTGATGCTTTCCCTGCCCGATTTGCCCGGTTAGGATACGTCCCGAACGACGAATGCCTCTCACCACGTCATGCCCAGCTCACTCCAGGAGACCATCGCATGTGGAAGACGAAGCTTGTCCTGTCCGGCCTGATTGTTACCGGATTGTTGTTGGGAGCCACGTTACTTCACGACTACGGTTTTTCTCGGCCGGCACGTGCCGAATCGGAATCCAGCGAAACAGCAGCGGAAAGTCAGATGATCTACGAACTACGCACCTATACCACGGTTCCCGGGAGGCTTCCGGCCCTCCATGCTCGGTTCCAGAACCACACGATGGCACTGTTTGAGAAGCATGGGATGAAGAACGTCATCTATTGGACCCCGAGCGACAAGCCCGACACGCTGGTTTACGTTCTAGCCCATGCCAGTGAAGAAGCAGCTCGCCGAAGTTTCGCCGCGTTTCGCGAAGATCCCGAATGGAAAAAGGCGCGAGACGAGTCGGAACGCGATGGGCCGATTGTGCAGAAGGTGGAAAGCCAATTCCTGGTTCCCACCCCATACTCGCCAATTCCCACGCTGCCGTAGGATCGCCGTCGTATCCGGCCTTCCGATGAGGCGGGCGGTGCTTGGCGTCGCACACAGGCTGGGCATTTGGCTAGACTCCCCGGGGACCGAAATCAGTACCCCGGGAGAGCGTTGGTGACATGAAGGTGACTACTCGGTTATTTGGTTGGCTGGAAACCGGCCTTGAGCAGGTCTCGATAACCCGGTTTCAGGGGGCGAACGTCGTACCCATGCTCGGATAAGAACTCGGCGGCGATGCACGAACGGACGCCCGCCGCGCAGTAGGTATAGATGATTTTTTTCTCGGGGAGCTTCTTTTCCAGCGATTCGGCCGTCTCGCCCGCCTGCAGTTCGCTCAGCGCGAGGCGAATCGCCCCCTCCACATAACCGGCATCCCATTCCCGCTTTTCTCGCACGTCCACCAAAACCGCCTTCTTATCCTTAATTCCGCTCTTCACCTTTTCCAGCGAATCCTTCGTCGGCTCGGCACCCACCAATTGGGAACTCAATAGGATCAGGCCAACGGCGATTAAGTACCCGAAAACTTTGCCTTGCTTCATCGGTTTCGCTCCTGTTCGTTTCATTCCAGTCATCGGCTCGCGGGCGAGCCCCAGTTTCCCTTCAGTCGGTTTCATTCCGTGACATTCCATTTGTTGCTTCAACTCTCGAGGTACGAATCAGCGGAGTGGAATTGGCCGCGAACAGCCGTCATTTCGACCATTGTTCATCCAAGTCCTTTCCCGTCATCGCGGACCGGCACCGAACGTGAAGACACACCCAATTCCACCCTCCTCTCGATTTAACAGACTTGGGTTCACTCGACAACTCGGCCTTCCCGGTCATTAACTCGGGCCCCCGGTCATTTCGACTCCCACTCCTTTTTTCGCTGATTCACCTCCATCCCGCCATCTGGCACCGAATGGCCACGTTCATAGCAGTCCCGCTGTCGCGGGAGAAGTGAAGGAGAACGAACAATGTCTCATTCCACGGCTCCGCATGCCACCACAGCTCGAATCCAAAGCTCCCCGTTCCAGACCTTTTCCTGGCGTCTCGATGGATCTTCGCCCACGAAGTCACTTAGGCTCCGGCCACCCAGTTTCCGAGCACCCAGTCTTCAGGCCGGAAGCTTCCAGTCTGGCAGCTTCCAGTCTGGCAGCTTCCAGTCGGCCAGACTCCAGCCTGCCAAGTTCCGTGCCACTCGATCGATTGCGCGCCTGATGCTGCTAATGGGCCTGACGTGGTTTGCTCCACTCCCTTCGACCGAATTAACGTTGGCAGCCGAATCGAACTCTGCCGGCGTTCCCTCTCAAGGGACCGCCAAGCGCCCGAACATTCTCTGGATCACCAGCGAGGACAATGGACCGCAGATGGGATGTTACGGCGACCCGCTCGCTCGGACTCCCAACCTCGACGCCCTCGCCGCTCGGGGCATGATCTATCGGCATGCTTGGTCGAATGCTCCGGTCTGTGCTCCGGCTCGAACCACGCTGATCAGCGGAATTTTTCCGACTTCCTCGGGTTCGGAGCACATGCGGAGCGAAACGCGGCTCCCCGCCGACGTCTGGATGTATCCCCAGTATCTGCGCGAAGCGGGCTATTATTGCACGAACAACAGCAAGGAGGATTACAACCTGGCCAAACCGGCCGGACTGTGGGATGAATCGTCCCGGCAGGCCCATTGGAAGAACCGAGCACCGGGGCAGCCCTTCTTTGCCATCTTCAACTCGGTCGTTTCCCACGAAAGTCAAATTCGACGGCGTCCCCACACTTTGATCACCGATCCGGCCGAGGTGCGCATTCCCGCGTATCATCCGGACACGCCCGAGGTGCGTCGAGACTGGGCCCAGTACTACGACGTGGTCGCCGAGATGGACGCGATCGCGGGGGAACAACTTCGGGAACTCGAAGAGGCCGGGCTGCAGGAGGAGACGATTGTCTTCTACTACGGTGACCATGGCCCCGGCATGCCGCGTGGAAAACGCTGGCCCTACAATTCCGGTTTAGCGGTACCATTGATCGTCTATATTCCGGAAGCCTTCGCTCATCTTCGCCCTTCCGACTATCAGCCGGGGGGGGAATCCCAGCGGCTGGTCAGCTTCGTTGACTTGCCGCCGACTCTGTTGAGCCTCATTGGGGTCGAGCCTCCCGATCATTTTCAGGGCCGAGCGTTTCTAGGCCCCCACGCCACGCCGGACCCCGAATATATTCATGGATTTCGTGGACGCATGGACGAGCGATACGATCTGGTCCGTTCCATTCGCGATCAGCGATATGTTTACGTTCGGAACTACATGCCTCATCTGATTTATGGCCAGTACCTCGCCTACATGTTCGAGACCCCGACCACGCAGGTCTGGCGACGCCTCTACGACGAAGGAAAACTCTTCCCACCGAAAACCTATTTTTGGGAACCAAAGCCGAGCGAAGAGCTATACGACTTGGAGCAAGATCCGGATGAGGTGGATAATCTGGCGGACTCACCGGAGCATCAGGAGATCAAGGCGCGACTCCAAACCGCACTTCGATCCTGGATCCTGGAAACTCGCGACCTCGGTTTCCTCCCGGAAGCCGAATTTCACGCTCGAGCCGGCGAGGAGACCCCTTATGAGTTGGCTCGCGACAATGCTCGCTATCCCCTCGCCGCGATCTTGGCGATGGCGGAGTGGGCGTCGGACCGATCGCAAACTGAGATTCAACCGCTGTTGGAGGGTCTGGAGTCGGAAGAAGCGGGAATTCGCTACTGGAGCTTGATCGGGCTGGCCGTTCGCGGTCCGAAGGCAACCCGCGCAGCCCTGGCTCAACTCCCACCCCTGCTCCGCGACTCGTCACCCAGCTGTCAAATCCTTGCCGCTCAGTACTTGGCGGAGGAAGGGACGGACGAGCAGCGAGCCGAGGCAATGGAACTGCTGCTCAAGCGGGCCCATCTGGAGGATAACAGTCTCTATGTTTCGATGCAGGCGCTGAACGCCTTGGACGCCGTTCGCCTGGGCTCGCCGGAATTGGTGGCTCCCTTTCGGGATACGCTTGCACAGCTGCCTCGACAAGTTGAAGGCACGCCGCCCCGGCTGCGAGGCTATGTCCCCAGGTTGCTCGAGCAGATCCTGGGCGAGAACGGCGGGCCCTAAATCGGTCGTCGTCTCGTCGTCAGGCGCATTGACTTCCTGGGGTGTTTTCTGGGGTCGTACCGCGTTGCTTTTTTCCTCGTCCGATATTCCGAGTCGTTCATTCCAAGTATTCTGACGTTTGTTCCCCGTTCGCTATTCGGTGTTCACAATTCCGTGTCTTCTAGTCCGCGTTCTCTGTTTTCGAGCCCTCTACTTGAGACCTTCGATGAACTGGCGAGCCGCTTGGTTGGCAGTCTTGGGGACGGTGAGTTCACTCGCGGTTTCCCTCGGTTCGGTCCCCCTATTCGCACAGTCTCCAGCCGCGCGATGGGAACGCATCCAGCAGCGTGGGGTTTTGGTTTGGGGAGCTGACCAGGAAGGGGGCGGTCCCTATATTTTTCCCGACCCGTCCGAGCCAACTCGACTGCGAGGCTTCGAAGTCGAATTGGCGGAACTGCTAGGCGCGAAACTCGAGGTCGAGACGCGATTCTCCCAAGGCCAGTGGGACAAGCTACCCGATCTGCTGACCCGCGGGGATATCGACATCGTCTTGAACGGGTATGAATGGAGCCCGACATGGTTCGAACGGTATGGAACGTCAGTTCCGTATTACATCTACGACCTGCAATTTCTTGCAAATGCCCGGGACGACTTGCTCTCCTCCCCCGATGATCTCCGTAGTCCTGGGCCGCGGGGCAAACGGCGGGTCGCGGTGCTCGGGGGTTCGGCCGCCGAGTCCTACTTGCAAGCCGAATTTGGCGAGTCGATTACACTGGTGCCTTACGATGGGGTCACCGACGCGCTGCGGGCCGTGGAACTCGGGACCGACGGCGTGGACGCCACGCTGCAAGACACGCCGATTGTGACGTTTTACCTGGAGGGCTTTCCTGGCCTCAAGCGGATCGGAGACCCCGTCGGTCGAGGATACTATGTCATTCTTTGTCCGCGTGACGAGCCGGAATTGCTGGGGGCCATCAATC
>JBJHCD010000476.1:0-5246 GCA_050485845.1 Pirellulaceae bacterium
CGTTTCGAAACTTTCCATAGTCCTCGCCCAGAGATCGTTTCCAGATCTCTTCGCCTTCATGAGTCAGCGCGACCACGTCGCCACTCTCAAAGAACACGACCAGGCGCTGCTCATCGACCACCGGTGTCGGAGCCGCTCGACTGATGTAGAGCGTATTCTCCATGGGATGCGTCGACTCGAGCGTGTACCGCCAAGTCTCCGCCCCGTCACTCACGTTTAGGGCCAGAACGTGACATTTCTCTTTTTGAGGTCCTTCGACCGCCGTGACAAAGACTCGAGTCCCCCATACTACGGGGCTCGATTGGCCGTGTCCTGGAAGATCCACCTTCCAAGCGATCCCTTCATCGGGCGACCAGGACAGCGGCAGTGCCTCGGCATCCACGGCTGTCGCGCCGGCCCCCAAGAACCCGGGCCACACGGCCTGCGTGACACCCAGGAGTAGATAGACAAGTAGCGAATTCATCAACATGTACCTCTTGAAAGTGGACTTTAGGCGAACGTGTATTGATCAGCCTCATCGTACTCGTACTCAGTGAAACGGTACTCGTACTCGTACTCGAAGGGATGGCTCGGAAGCATCGATCGAGTACGAGTACCGCGATGCTGAGTACGAGTACGAGATGGTGTGGGTCGCCCAAACCGGACGAACTAAGCCATCGCCGTTCAAGTCGAACGCGATTTCCTCAAGTGCAGTCTGCGAGCCAACTTCAAACTGGCTTCCAACCCCTGATTCGTTCTATACCCAATCGGAGGTCAGCGAAACTGGGCAACGACTTCCCCACCTGCTCGAGTCGCAATGGCTCGCCAGATCCCCAGGTCAATCGAATCATCCATGAAATGAACGGATCCATCGCCAAACAAGACCTGGACTCCACCGGGATGTCGACTTCGGGCCGCCTTGAGACCACGGTTGACCCAGAAAAAGCAGTCGTAGCGTTTCGTGTTGGGGGGGAAGAAGTGGTTGTAGGCGGAATTTTCGAACGACTGTCCGGCCCACAATCGCCCCCGACTGGCCACGAAGCGATTCACGCCGCCCGGCACGGGCTGGTCGCAATTGGCTGCTGTCACCAATGAAAAGGGAACGACCAGGGCCATGTGGGTCCGAGGATCGGGAAGCGAGTCGCTGGGGCCATCGGGTCCCCCAGGTCCCAGGAGGCTTTCCGAAACGAACGCCGTATTGGACAGCCCATCCCGGCAATCCGCCAGACGTCGCCAAACGCCCGAAGAGAACATGCCGTTGGCCGATCGGTCGAAATGTCCCACGTCCGAGGGATCCTGCAAATTGTTGATTCCGGATCCGAAACAACTGGCGTAATTCGTGGGAGCCGAATCAAGGATGCCACTCGGTCCCGACACGGGCTGACCATGATCACTGGGACAGAGGTAGGTCGGAATGACGGTGCTGATCATCGGAATGTGCTCGGGACGCGGCGGCTGACCACCGCCGGGAGGATAGAGCGTCCGACTGAGATTCAGTCCGTCGTACACGTTTCCCTGTTCCAGGTAGGGGAGAACCGCCGCCAGGAAACTCCAGCGGAAAGTTGTTCCTTGGATCGGATCTTCCATGCCGTTCCAACCCATGGGAAGGCTGCGATGGGAAGACTCGTAATTCATGATCGCGAGTCCGATTTGCTTGAGATTGTTCTGGCATTGCATTCTTCTCGCCGCTTCGCGGGCCGCCTGCACGGCCGGAAGCAGCAGACCAACCAAAATGCCGATCACGGCGATGACAACTAACAATTCCACTAGGGTAAAGGCCATTCGTGTTCGCGCTGTGCGCATGGTAGGAGACTCCTGAAAGCCCTTTCATCGATCGGGACAACGCCCCATCGGTAAAGAGCCTTGTTGATTCGTGGGGTGAGATCGTCTTCGACCGAATGATCGCCGGCGGAGCCTGAATGGGGCTGCCACACGAACGAACGGGTCGAGCGCTTTCGGCTCGCGCCGAGTAGCATCTCGTCTCGGAAGAAAACGCCAAGTCGCCCTGAGAGAATGGAGACAAGCCTCGGTCTGTCGAATTCGGATGCAATATCCGAAAAAGTGGGACGCCGGCTTGCAAGCGAGTCCCGGTCAGGGCCTGATTGGAATCCTCGGCCTAATCGCAGCGAGGAGGAGGAGTCTCCGGCGCGTAGTTCATCGGGACGTGCCGGACATTGGCCAGCGGAAGATAGTCACCGCGAACGGGAGCCGGGATGGAGTTTTCCGAGCGGTCAAAGAACGTGATCGCGGTGAAGAGCGACCAGGCCGGCGTAATCCCACGACATTTCAGGAAGGCCGACCAGCCAGGTACTCGAACGTTCGCCAGCGGCGCGGGCCGCGACGTTTCGCATGACGAGGGAGATGTCGAGACCTGAGTGCAACATACCGGTTCCTCGTTGCATACGTCGTCACAAGTCGCCTTGCTCACATCGGACAGGCCATTCCGATCGGACAGGCCGTATCGGTCGGCATCCACGCCATGTTCGCCCGCGAACCTCCGCCGGTCCGCGGGACTGAAGCAGCAGCAGGACGAGTAGCACTGCTCGGCGGACTGGCAACCGCAGGCTCGGTCTTGGCAGGGAAACGGCACGCTGGTGTCCTTGGTCAGCCGAACGCGCGGAACTCCCGCGCTGACGGGAACCTGCAAGATTCCCATCAGGGCCAGTAGGCACCAGCTGACGGTTCTCTGAAGGGGGGAACCCAAGGACATAACGATTGCGGCACGGAGGAGGGAAATTCAATGTCGCGACGCCAGGCAAGCCCGGGTGACACATTCGGCAAGACGGGGAACGGCTTGCCCCGGGGTCGCGTCTGCCATTGAAGACGGGGATGGTGGGCGAGTCAAGGCGGCAGATTGTCGCGTGACATGGTGTCGATTGGGAGCGGACGATGCTTTCTGCGTCTTGACGTGCGCGACATGACCAACGAGAATCCGTGAAGGTGTAAAGAACGCGGAAAGCACAAGACCCGTGAGGTAATCATGCAATATCTCATTCTTTTCGGAATGGCCCTTGCCACGCTCACGGCCTGTGTTTACGGACAAGAATCCAGCGACGCTGCCGACCCCACGACACCGGGCCCCGAGCACAAGAACTTGATGGCTTTTGTCGGAACTTGGGAATTAACCGTTGACGGCGTCCCCCAAAAGGGCTCCGCCGAGATCAAGTCGATTCTTGGTGGCCGCTTCATTACCGAGGACGTCAAGATTCCCTTCGGTGATTTCGACATGGATTGGCATGGGGTCATCGGCTTTGACCGAGTCCAGAAGCAGTACACGGGAGTCTGGTTCGACAACATGAACAATACAACTCGGAGCACCACGGGCCAGGCGGAGGAGAATGGCCGCGTCATCTCGTTCCGAGGTGAACATGCAGGACAGGCGAAATTTCAGTGGCGAATCTCAAATGATGGCCATAAACTCATGACCATCGAAATGTTCCAAGTGGCGGAGGATGGGAAAGAAACGCAAGTCATGAAGGTACTTGGAGCGAAGCAGAGGTAACGCCGGCGAGTGGTGCTCGGATTGGATGGGACCCTCTACCTCCATGGCCCAGTTGTCGAACCCGTCGGCCCTGCTTCCGGTGAATTCAAGGTCGTTGGCGGTAGAAGCTTCAACCATTGGGCCGTTCACAATCGCTCTCGTAACCGAGCGTCCCGAAAAAAAGAGGAATTTGTGTTCTACGTTCCGTCGGGCGTGGATATCAAGGCAATTCACGAAGCGGTCCAGGCTGCCGCAGCCAAGCTCGGACTGGCGTGAGCGACCTCGTCCTGGATGCCAACGCGCTCACCCGCTGGGTCGACAGGCATCCTGGTGTGCTGGCCCTGCTGGAGGCGACCCGTCAGGCAGGCGGAGCGGCCCTCGTCCCGACGGTCTGCCTCGTCGAAGCACTCCAGGGCGACGCTGCCGACGCCACCGGTGCCGCTGATGCTCAATCTCGCCAATCCCGACCGAGCATTCCACTTGGCGTCGCTTCCCGCGGCAGGCGTGGGACTGATGCGGATCGAGTTCCTGATCACCAACTGGATCGGAATTCATCCGATGGCATTGGTTCATCCGGAACGGGTTCGCTCGCCACGCCACCTCAAACAGATTCGCGCGCGCACCGCCGATTTCACCAACCCCCAAGACTATTTCATCGATCGCCTGGCGATGGGAATCGGCCAGATCGCGGCCGCCTTCTACCCGCGACCGGTCATCATGCGGTTCAGCGATTTCAAAACCAACGAGTATGCGGGGCTGTTGGGAGGCGAGGCCTTTGAACCGGTCGAGTCCAACCCGATGATCGGTTTCCGTGGAGCCTCACGTTATTACGATCCGCGTTATCAAGAAGGGTTTGCCTTGGAGTGCGCCGCCGTCGCCAAGGTGCGCCAGGAAATGGGGCTGACCAATTTGAAGGTGATGATCCCGTTCTGCCGCACGCTCGCCGAAGGCCAACTGGTGTTGGACGAAATGGCCAAGCACGGACTGAAACGCGGTGAAAACCAGCTTGAGGTCTGGGTGATGTGCGAAATTCCCAACAATGTGATTTTGGCTGAAGCGTTCAGCGACCTATTTGATGGATTCTCGATCGGTTCCAATGATCTCACGCAACTCACTCTCGGAGTCGACCGCGATTCGGAACTGCTGACCCACTTGTTCGACGAACGCGATCCCGGCGTGAAAGCGATGATCGCCATGGTCGTCCAGCGCGCTCACCAGAAGGGGCGCAAGGTCGGGATCTGCGGTGAAGCACCGAGCAATTATCCCGAATTCGCCCAGTGGCTCGCGTCGATCCAGATCGATTCGATGTCGCTCAATCCGGATTCGTTGCCCGAAGTGGCCCAGCGATTGACCTCATGAGCGCTTGCCATGATGAATATCCTGACTGCACTGTTGGCGATCGCCGCGTTAACCTTAGTGCTGGCCTCGTTGCTGGTCATCGCCGATCGCTGGCTGCGTGTTGAGGATGACCCGCGTATTGACGCGGTCGAGGCGATGTTGCCTCAGATCAACTGTGGCGCCTGCGGTTATCCGGGATGCCGTGCTTTTGCCGAAGCGCTGGTGGCCCGAGCGACCGTGCCCGCCAAGTGTACGGTCAGTACCGCGGAGCAACATGCGCGATTGGCCGCCTACTTGGGTGTCGAGGTCGGAGTCGTAGCGAAGCGGGTGGCGAGGTTGGCGTGTGCCGGTGGCGACAACGTCTCGCGCCATCGCGCCCATTATGTCGGCATGCCCACCTGCGCCGCGGCTGCGCTGGTCGCGGGCGGGGGCAAAGGCTGTTTTTGGG
>JBJHCD010000477.1:0-5228 GCA_050485845.1 Pirellulaceae bacterium
GCACCACCCCTTTTCAGGAGAATCTCCACTTTCTGTTTGCTCTCACATCAGAGAAAATGGGGGAAGGAAGTATCCCGGCCATGCATGAAGTCGACGTCTGGCATCGCCTGGATGTTTTGGGCATTACCTTTCAGTGGCAGGTTCACGCAATATGGCAAAGGCTCGAGCCTCACGGAAAAAGTCTCCATCCGCACCGGCAGCTTCGCTGAAGAGGAGTCGATCCGCCAGCGAGGCACAATCGATCGAGAGTCAATCGATCGACAGTGAAGAGATCAGCCCCATGGTGGAGTCCGGGCAGGATCGTTTGGCGATGGAGATTGTCCGGGCGATCCGGAGGATTCTTCGAAAAACGGCCGAACACTCTCGTGGTTTGGAGCGAGAGTTCGGCTTGAGCGCGCCCCAGGTTCTCTGTCTGCGGGCGATCGCCGATCACGATGATGCTCGAGGAGGGAATTCCCCGTCCGGACCAGCCGGCACGGTCATCGAGGCAGAGCCAGCGGAAAGTGGCGCAGCGAGTGGAATCCCCGCGGAAGGCAAGTCGGCCTCCGGGCGGGGCTTCGCTGAATCACGCTCAGCGCGAATCACCGTGGTGGGATTGGCCGAGGCGGTGCACATGCCGGTAGCCACGGTCTCCAGAATCCTCGATCGACTCGAGCAAGCGGGCTGCATTCAACGCCTGCGGGGGGAGGATGATCGACGGCGAGTTCATGTTTTGCTGACGGAATTGGGCCGAGCGAAGTTGGCCGGAGTTCCCACGCCACTTCATGAGAAGTTCATGACAAAACTCCGGCAGCTCGACCCCACCGAGCAGGCCTCGGTGCTCGATGGGCTCCAGCGCGTCGTGGAAATGATGGACGCCGGGGACTTGGACGTCGCCCCCGTGATCACCTCGGAAGTTGATGTCGCTTCCCAGTTCACCTCCCGCCCGCCAACTCCCTAATGGGAACGGGTTGGCGTTCGCCGAGGAATTCAGGACGAGGAGGTGTCGAACCGTAGGGCTCGCGAAGTTGGTTTTCCAGACTATTGAATACCAAGAATAGGTTAACGCGAGGTTGGGGGCTCATGTTTCCGCTGGAACCATGCATCAGGTTGCATTCGAAAAAGAGCCCCGATCCAGGGGGGCCTTTCGGCGCGGTGATTCCCCCCTGCTCGACAAGCCTCTCCAACGCTTCCCGGTCCGGCACTCCATACTGCTGCTTTTGCAAGGACTGCTGAAAGTGATTTTCGGGAGTGAGCCCGACACAGCGGACATAGTGTTGATGCGACCCTGGAATCACCATCAGGGGGCCGTTAAATTCGTGATTCTCCGTCAGGTTCAGTGACAGACTGACGGCCCGCATTCGCGGCATGCCGTCCTCCATATGCCAGGTCTCGAAATCGGAGTGCCAGAAGAACTCCTTGCCATCCAGGGCGGGCTTGAAATTAATGCGCGACTGATGGAGATAGACATCGCTTCCGAGAATCTGCCGAGCGATCTCCACAATCCGCTGTTGCTGACAAATCTGGCGGAAACGGGAACTGGTCTGGTGAACGCGGAACAGGGAGCGGACGACCGGTTCGGTCGAGTTGGCGCTGGGGGGCTCGAACACGACTCCCGGCTGACCGGTTCGAGCCGACTTGGCCATCCGCCACGCCTCGTCGGCTAGTTCGCCGGCTTCCGCCGAATCGACCAGTTGAGGCTCAAAGTGATATCCATCCCGCTCAAAGGCAGCCCGTTCGTCCGAGGAAAGTGGCCCTTGGTTCGTCCCCCAAACGACAGGGTCTTCACGGGGAGCGATTGACCACTGGCTGGCGGTTCGCGACCAGTAGGGGTCCTGGTGGGAAGAGTGATCGGCCGGCGACTTGGCGGTACTCGCGGCGGGCGTCGTGGTGGGTGACATGAAAGGGTCTCCTGGCGGACGATCCGGGATCGACTCGCGTGGAATGAGGTGCTCTGAACGACAGGCTCTGAAAGACGGGCTCGGAACGACAGGCTCGCGTAAAATGTGGCCGGCCCCGTTGATCCGACAGACAATGTGACAGCGAAAATGACGGCCAGCGGCCAGCGACCAGTGGCCATCGACCAGTGGGCTCGCGGGCGAGCCCACGGGACGACCACCGACAAGCGGTGAGTTGTCGATGGTGGGGCCGGGCCACTGCGAACGACAAGTCAGGACGAGGTGGATGCCTCAAGCAGCGGATAGGCGCCCCGTTCGTCGTGAGTTTCCGGGCCGACGAGTGCTGGATTGAAGACGCATAGCATCCGCATCCGAGTGGTCGCGGTCAGGATATGGTCATCGTGTTGGTCCAGGGCGTACAGGCTGCCCGCGCGAAGCGGGATCTCTTCCCCTGTTGCCATGACGCGAATACTCCCCGTTCCCTCGATGCAGTAGACCGCTTCGAAGTGATTCAAGTATTGCATTCGAGTCGAAGTGCCGGGGTGAATGATCGTGTCATGTAGGGAGAAGCCCATGCCGTCGTTCCTTAAGAGCAGTCGGCGGCTTTCCCAGTTTTGGCCTCGGACATGGCGGTCCGAGTCGACGAGTTCGTCGAGATGTCGAATGAGCATGAAAGGCTGTTCCTTGAGTTAATTGTGTTGGGCCCCTCTCGCAAGACCGACCGCGAAATGAAGCGGCCGAAGTCGAAAGGGGCCCTCCGGTGGGTCGAGGGAGATTGGATGTCGCAAACACCACAAGCCGCTCGGGCTCGGCGAGACTTTGGTTGTGCCGAGGCCGAGCGGTCGGATGGCGGCTGGGAGGCGAGGGCTCGCCCGCGAGCCTTGGGAAAAGTCAGGAGGCATTAGGAGGTTGTTGTCTTGGCCGCAACAACGGCGCTGGACGATTTCTTTCCTTTCCCCAGCACGGCTGTCATGCTGTCTCGCAGGATGTCGAGTCCTCGGTTGAGGGCTTCGGATGAAATGGTCAAAGGGGCCAGCGTCTTGACCACTTGGTCCTCGGGCCCCGCCGTTTCAATGATCAGTCCTCGCTGGAAAGCTTCCTGGGATACGCGCGAGGCCAGCTCTCCATCGCCCAGGTCGATCCCTTGGATCATCCCTCGCCCTCGCGCTTCCGCTCCGAATTGTTCAGCCAGATCGAGCAGCACGTCCTGGACCTGGAGCGCATCACGGCGGACCTTGCGGGTCAATTGATCGTCGCTCCAGTAATGCTCCAAGGCGGCCGCTGCCGTGACAAACGCGGGGTTATGTCCTCGAAACGTTCCATTGTGCTCTCCAGGTTCCCACTGGTCCAATTCGGGCCGAATCAGCACCGTGGCGAGCGGGAGTCCGTAGCCGGAGAGGGATTTCGAGAGGCAGATGATATCGGGTTGAATCCCGGCCGGTTCAAAGCTGAAGAAGGGGCCGGTTCGCCCACAGCCGACTTGAATATCGTCCATAATCAAGAGGGCTCCATACTGGTGGGCCAACCGCTGGAGTTCGCGGAGCCAGGAGACGGAAGCGACGTTCACTCCCCCTTCCGCCTGCACGGTTTCCACCACAAAAGCCGCCGGCGCGTCCACTCCGCTGCCGCTATCCTCCAGGTTGTGCTCCAGGATCTGCAGTGAATCGACATCCATGCCGAGGTATCCGCAGAAGGGCATCCGCGACACATTGGGGAGCGGCGTTCCCGCTCCATCCCGCTTGGTACTGTTTCCGGTCAAGGCGAGTGAACCGAGCGTCATGCCATGAAAGGCATTGGTGAACGCGACCACGTTCAGTCGCCCCGTCACCTTGCGAGCCAACTTCAAGGCGGACTCGATCGCATTGGTCCCGGTGGGACCTGGGAACATGGTTTTGTATTCCATCTGGCGAGGCTGAAGGATGACCTTCTCGAACGTAGTCAGGAAGTTCTCCTTGGCGGTGGTTGCCATGTCAAGCGAGTGCGTGACCAGGTCTTGCTGAAGGTAGTCGATCAACTTCGATTTGAGTGGATCGGGATTGTGGCCGTAGTTCAGCGCTCCGGCTCCAGCAAAAAAATCGATGTATTCCTTTCCCCGGACATCGACCAAGGTCGCCCCCTTGGCGCGGTGAAATTTGGTTGGGAAAGATCGGCAGTAGCCACGAACATTCGATTCGAGCCGAGTAAATGTTTCCAACATGTCCATCTTGAGTTCCTTCTTTCTCAAGCATGCAATTCCCAGTCGAAATGGCAAGACTTGATGTGGTTGTTCGAAGTTTCGGTTCCGTCCTCGAAGCTTAGGCCCTGAATCGTGGGCCTCGACCCACCCGCTTTCCGCGGCCGGCTTTTCGCGGGCCACTCGGTGGAGTCGTTGTTGGAGTGTCTAAGCTGGATTGGATTGAGGTGCGTTCTCCCTGCGAACGTTTTCGGCCGTCCCGTTAAGGGGAACCGTTTGCCGAAAGCCATTCAAATGGATGGGGGAAATGGGCCAATGCGCAACAAAGGCTCGGGCTCGTGTTGATCCGATCCAAACATGTCCGAGGTGAAACCGGAGGAATAAACGTGAGTCGCCGCGCGATCGCGGGCAAGGGACTGAAACAAGCGGCGAGAAGCCGCGTTCGACTCACTCACCGTCGCTTCGAGATAGCACACCGAGCGACAGGCATCGCGAGCCAGGAGGTGGTCGAGCATCCGGCGGGCAAGTCCTTGGCGTCGAGCGGCCTCGGCCACACCGACCTGCCAAACAAAAACCGTGTCCGGCTGCTCCGGGCGAAGATAAGCAGAAACGAAGCCAAGTATTTCCCCGGATTCGGAGCGGCTTTCGTCCGAGTCCCTTTCACGCTCCGCCACGACGCAAGTGGCCGCAAAGTCCCGAGCCAGCAACAGGTAGAGATAACAGGAATTCAGGTCCAAACTGCCGGAATCCCGCACCAGGGCCCAAATTCGAGCCCCGTCTCGCGGATCAGGACTCCGGAGGCGCAGCTTGGAAGCGGGGTCGATGGCATCGGAATGGGACTTCGAAACGGTCACGAATCCTGAAGATGTTGGGACGGGAAGCGGTGAGGAAGAGCCGCGGGCCGAAAAGGACGCTCCGGCCGAGAAACACTTGTCAATGCAAAATTTGCATTTGCAAATGTTACCACGGTTCGCGATAATGTCAACCTTGATTTCAGGTCCTCAGCCGGAAGCTTGACGTCGCACCCGACATCACGACTCGGCTTAGATTGCCGTTTCCGTCCCCTCGGGACCGGTTTCGGAGTGGGCCATTCGCCGCAGAAACCCGTTCCAGTTCCACGTTCCGTTGTAACCGAAGAAGTCGGGGTAGTAGCGATCAACTCGATAATCGGCCGCATG
>JBJHCD010000478.1:0-3108 GCA_050485845.1 Pirellulaceae bacterium
CGATCAACAGCCCGTCGTGGGGCGCGATCGCTCGGCAAGCTTCAATCAGCTCGTCCGTATCCGCATGACATTGGACGATGTAGTCCAGTCCGGTGGAGAGGCCGGCCGCTCCCGACTGCATGCCGATCTCGATTTGGCGGCGAATCGTGCGTCGCTGGAAATCATCCGGGGGTTGTCGCCCAAAACCGCACGCCAAGGCTCGGACATTCGCATACGGGACCAACGCCACGGTGTTGTGAGCCGTGGTGCGGTCGAGCAGTTGCATGTAATCCGCGATCGACTCCCAACCCCGGTAGTCATCAATCCGCAGACCGTTCAAGGCACGCAAGTAGTACAACCACTGCAGGGCATTCTGGCGGCTGACCGGGGCATAGGAGATGCCGTCCAGCATCAGCACCTCGGTGGCGAAGCCTTGGCTGAGTTTGCAGTCCATGCGAGGTGTTTGTAACAGCCGGCCATCACTATGCGTATGGACGTCGACAAATGCGGGGGCAACCACCCTGCCCCGCACATCGAACTGCTGGCGTGCGGAAGCACTCGCCAAATCCCCCACGGCCGCGATCCGGTCTCCTCTTACCCCGACGTCCGCCTGGAAACCAGGTTTCCGAGTTCCATCGATGACCGTGCCGTGACGAAGAATCAGATCGAACACGAGGGCCCTCTTTTGTCCAAAATGCGGACGGGGCTTCCCTCTTCCACCTTCCGAGGTCGGGCAGATCGTGTTCCACGCGCCATGCGAGTGATTCCTCGGAAATTCGGCGGAAGCAAAGGTGAATCGCCTCGCGTTGGAGCTGGTTCGGATTCCGCGGCTTAGGGAGCGAGCAACAGACGACTGGGGGCGGTCAGGAACGAGATGACGTCATTCAGGTACCGGCCCGCCGCCGCCCCGTCCACCAAACGATGATCGTAAGAGAGGCTGAGTGGCATCATCAGTCGGATCTTCACTTCGTCGTCGATCACAATCGGCTGCTTCCGCGAGCGGCCCACGAGAAGAATGGCGACTTCGGGAACGTTAACAATGGGAGTCGAATAGGTACCGCCGATCGCCCCGAGATTGCTGATCGTGAACGTGCCCCCTCGCAGGTCTTCGATGGAGTAGTTGTTGTCGCGAACTTTTTCGGCCAGCCCCGCGAGTCCTCGAGCAATCTCGGGAATCGAAAGGGTATCCGCGTTTCGCAACACGGGGACCACGAGCCCACGCTCGCTATCGACCGCAATCCCAATGTTCACATAGTCTTTGTAGATGACTTCATCACCATCGAGTGACGCGTTGATCTGCGGATGTGCCTTGAGGGCCATGGCGACCGCCTTGACCACAAAGGGAAGTGCGGTCAGCTTGATCCCCTTCGAGGCATAATCGTGTTTGCTGGACTGCCGAATCCGCTCGAGTTCCGTCACGTCGGCGTCGTCAAAATTCGTGACTCGGGGGACGGCGGTCCAGGATTCATGCATCTTATTGGCGATCGTGCGGCGGACCTTCGACAATCGCTCCCGCCGAATCGGCCCCCAATGGTCGCTCTCGGTGGCTGCCGCTTGACCGCTTTTTCCTTTTCCCTGGGCAACTTGGCTGGCCGAGCGGACAATTCCCAGCACATCTTCGCGAGTGATCCGTCCGCCAGGACCGGAACCTTTCACCTTCCGCAGGTCGACACCGACTTCCCGAGCAAACCGCCGCACGGCCGGTCCAGCGGCGATGACAGCGCCACCCCCCGCCGGTTCTTCCTCCTCGTCAGCCACTCGAGACGATGACCCGCTCGAGCCGTTGTCGGCGGCCGCGGCACGAGAGGATCCAGCCGAGGTCTTGCCGGCCGAACGTTCCTCGTCCCGGTCCCCGCTTCCACGATCTTCCCGAGCTTTCTCTTGGGCGGCAGCGGGGCGCGAAGATTCGGAATCTTGAGCAACCTCTCTCTTGGTCGCCTCCGCCGAGGCCGGCTGCTGTTTCTTCTCGGCGGGCTCTTGCGATTCGGCCTTCTCTTGAGGCTTCTCGTCGGGTTTCTCTTGGGTCTTGGCCGCGGCACTCTCCTGCTTGCCCCCCGAGGACTGACCGCCACCGGACGAGGAGTCAGCCCCGCTGGTTTCCAGGGAAACGAGTGCCTGACCGATCGTCACGCGATCTCCCGAGCTAACCAGGACCTTGGCGACCACGCCGGCGTGGCTGCTGGGAACCTGTACCGTGGCCTTGTCGGTCTCGACTTCAACGATCCCCTGATCTTTGGAAATCGTGTCTCCTTCGCGGACCAGGACTTCCAACACGTCAGCGGAATCAATACCGTCACCCAATTCGGGGAGCTTGACTTCAATCGACATGGATGTGGTTTCTTCAGTTGTTTTCAGTGATGGGTTGGGAGAGAAGGAGTCGTCCTCGACCGGCGATCGAAAATCGAAATTCGAAAATCGGCGAGAGAGAAAAAAGTCGCCGCTCCGAGGGATTGCCGGTAGGCCGAGCGATCAGGCATACAGCGGATCAACCTTCTCCGGATTGATATCGAGGTCTTGAATTGCTTGAGCGACCACTTGGGCGTCGATCAGGCCGCCACGTTCCAATCGGTGGAGGGTAGCGAGCGTGATGCACTGCGCATCGACTTCAAAATGCCGCCGCAGCACCTCCCGCGTTTCGCTTCGCCCCATGCCGTCCGTCCCCAAGACGTAGAAGTCTCCCGGAACCCATGGGCCAATCTGCTCGGGAACCGCTCGGACATAATCCGAAGCCGCGATGAACGGCCCCTTGGCATCCCCCAGGCACGTTTCGACATAGGACTTGCGCGGCGTCTCCGTCGGATGCAACATGTTCCAACGACGGCAAGCATGCGCGTCTCGACGCAGTTCCGTGTAGCTGGTAACGCTCCAGACCGTGCTGGAGATCCCATACTGCTCGGCCAAAATCGACTGAGCATCCAGTGTTGCGGAGAGAATCGCGCCACTTCCGAAAAGTTGCACGTGACGGGAACTCCCTTCGACTTCCCGCTTGGACAGGGGATACATTCCCCGAATGATTCCCGCCTCGACGCCCTCCGGCATGGCGGGCATGACGTAGTTTTCGTTTTCGGCCGTCAGGTAGTAAATGGCCGTCTCGCCTTCCTGATAGAGCCGACGCAGTCCGTCCTGGAT
>JBJHCD010000478.1:3118-5225 GCA_050485845.1 Pirellulaceae bacterium
GTCCTGGATGATCACGGCGTATTCATAGCCGTAGGCGGGATCGTAGGCTCGAACGGTCGGAAAGGCGATGGCGTTCAGCAGGCTGTGGCCGTCTTGATGCTGGAGGCCTTCGCCGTTGAGCGTCGTGCGTCCGGCGGTACCACCGATCATGAAGCCTTTCGCTCGAATGTCCGCCGCCGCCCAGATCAAGTCGCCGATCCGCTGGAAGCCGAACATCGAGTAATAGATGAAGAACGGAATCATGTTGGTTCCGTGCGTCGAGTAGGCCGTGCCGGCGGCGATGAACGACGACATCGACCCCGCTTCGGTAATTCCCTCCTCGAGAATCTGACCGTCGGTCGCTTCCTTGTAGTACATGATCTGGTCGGAATCGACCGGTTCGTACAACTGCCCGACATGCGAATAGATACCGATTTCCCGGAACATCCCCTCCATGCCGAACGTTCGTGACTCGTCCGGAACGATCGGCACGATGTTCTTGCCGATGTTCCGATCGCGGCAGAGCTTGCGGAGAATTCGCACCACGGCCATCGTGGTGGACATCTCTTTTCCCTTGCTCCCCTCCAGCAACTCCTTGAAGTCCTCGAGCTTCGGAGTCTCGGTCGTCGGATGCGTTGTCGGACGACTCGGGACGAACCCCCCGAGTTCCTCGCGGCGTTTCCGCATGTACTTCATTTCCGGGCTATCCGGCGCCGGACGATAGAAGGGGGCCTTGGCGACGTCGTCGTCCGAGATGGGAATCCCGAATCGACTGCGGAATTCCAGCGTCTGCTGCTCATTCAGCTTCTTCTGCTGATGCGTGATGTTGCGCCCTTCTCCAGCTTCTCCCAGGCCATATCCCTTGATCGTCTTGGCCAGCACGACGGTCGGGCGTCCGACCGACTCGGTGGCCGCCTTGAATGCCGCAAAGACCTTCTCCGGGTCGTGGCCACCCCGGCGTAAGGTTTCCAGCTTGCGATCCGAGAAATTGGCCACCAGTTCCAACAGTTCCGGATACTTACCGAAGAAGTGCTCGCGAATGTAGGAACCCGGCATGCAGGTGTACTTCTGGTACTGGCCATCGACCACCTCGCCCATTCGTTTGACGAGCATCCCCGACTGGTCCTTTTCCAATATCGGATCCCAGTCATCTCCCCAGATGACCTTGATCACGTTCCAGCCGGCACCTCGGAAGAGGGCTTCCAGCTCCTGGATGATTTTCCCATTCCCACGGACGGGACCGTCGAGTCGCTGGAGGTTGCAATTGATCACGAAGATCAAGTTGTCCAGTTTTTCTCGGGCGGCCAAGGTGATGGCACCCAACGTCTCGGGTTCGTCACACTCCCCATCACCCAGGAAGGCCCAGACATGCTGGCTATCCGTGGACTTGATGCCTCGGTCCTGGAGATAGCGATTGAATCGAGCCTGATAGATGGCCATGATGGGGGCCAAACCCATCGAGACGGTGGGGAATTCCCAGAAATCGGGCATCAGCCAGGGATGGGGATAGGACGAGAGTCCCGGAACGTCCCGCAATTCCCGCCGGAAGTTTTCCAGGTTCTTGTCTTCCAAACGCCCTTCCACGAAGGCCCGCGAGTAGATCCCGGGGGCGGCATGCCCCTGAAAATAAATCTGATCGCCGTCGTAGCCACTATCTCCCCGACCTCGGAAGAAGTGGTTATAGCCGACTTCGTACAGCGTGGCGGCCGAGGCGAAGGTCGAAATATGACCACCAATCCCCGCCTCGTGCTTGTTCTGCCGCGAGACCATCGCCATCGCATTCCAGCGAACAATGCTCTTGATCCGCCGCTCCAATTCCCGATCCCCAGGGAACGGTGGCTGATTCTTCACTGAAATCGTGTTGATGTACGGCGTATTCGAAGCAATGGGGATGTCCAAGCCATCTCGCCGAGCCCGATGGTCAAGCGCCATCAGCAAGTGCTTGACCCGCTCGGGGCCCTTGCTGGCCAAGACATATTCGAGCGCGTCGAGCCACTCGGCTGTCTCCGTGGGGTCCGTGTCCTGCGTGGCCGGAGCAAAAGGTTCTTCAGGAGCAGACTCCGACTCGGGAATGATTCTGGTGTTGGACATGGGTCGGATGTTCCTCCCTAGGAAATGTTGGCCGCGT
>JBJHCD010000479.1:0-2603 GCA_050485845.1 Pirellulaceae bacterium
ACCCTGGGGGGCCGATGTGGCTGTCACGGGGGAAGAATATGTCCTGCTCCAGTTGCTCGAAGTCTTGCTGGCCTTGCGGAGTCCGGGTGAATCGATGCGGTCGGCATTTCTCCGAGCCCGCGACATGGGGGCGTTGGATGAGATTCCCGGACTGGTCTATAGTCGGACCAGCCGGCCTGATGGTCCGGCCGAGGAACTGGTCGACACGGGAATCCAGCGATTGCTGGGAGATCTCGATGAACTCCCCTTATCCTCCCTGGGTTATCACCTGCTGGAGGCGCCGAGCAAGTCTCCCTTGCTGGCCCCTCAGGCGCTGGCGGCAAATCGAGTCCGCAAGCATTGCCGCATTGCCTCGATCGTCCTGACCAGCGGCTGTAAGTTTCGTTGCCAATATTGCCCGATTCCCGCTTACAACCAGCGGCAGCACCGCGTGAAGAGTGGGCAGCGTGTCGTGGAAGAGATGGGAGAAATTGCCGGAACATTTGGAATCCCGAATTTCTTCGGCGCGGACGACAACTTCTTCAATGACACCGAAAAGACAATGGGGATTGTCGAGCCGCTGGCCAGGAAGGTGGCGGAGCGAAAGCGACCCTACTGCAAGATCCGCTGGGGCACGGAGGCCACCGTGCATGATACGATCCGCATGCAGGAGCATTTACCGACGATTCGCCGATCCGGTCTGATCGCGATCTGGATGGGAGTCGAGGATATCACGGGGTCGTTGGTGAAGAAGGGGCAGAACGAGGACAAGACTTTTGCCTCGTTCCAGCTGTTGCGCGAAAATGGAATTCATCCCGTGCCGATGATGATGCACCATGACTCGCAGCCACTGGTCACTCGCAAAGGCAATTACGGGTTGCTCAACCAGCTTCGTCTGCTCCGCCGTGCCGGGTCGCTTTACACGCAAGTTCTGATGCTCACGCCGGCCCCTGGCTCGAAATGGTACGAAAACACCTACACGTCGGGCCTGGCGTTTCGGAAGGTGGGGGATGAGACGATCGCTCATCACCGCGTGGATGGGAACTACGTGGTGGCTTCCGAATCTCCTCGGCCATGGCTCAAGCAGTTGAACCTTCTGGTCGGATACACGTATTTCTTCAATCCCCTCCGAATGATGCTGGCCCTGGTTCATTCCAAGTCGCGAATTCCGCTGATGGACGCGGAAATGCTGCCGGAAGAGGAGCTGGCTCGGATGTCTTCCTGGAAGCGATTTCGCCGGCGCTGGTACCTCAAGGCCCGAGCCCACCTGGTGGACGCCGGGGTGCAGGCCCTCGGGATGGCGGGACTCTTTCGCACCTACCAGCGCACGCTGGTGTGGGCCTGGAGACTTTCCAAGGAGAAAATTGAGCGAGCGGAAACGGCTCCTTGCAGTCCGATTCCGATGCGCAATCCGGCGGGGGGCCCCGCCAGTCACGCGCTCCCCGGAACCAAACTCCCGCTCCTGGCGAATCCCAGCGACACGAAGACCTATTCGATTGAATCCCCCGAGAACGTTCGCAAGGCAGCCTGAGGGCCGACTCGATTTTTCCCAGTCGCTATAGCGCGTCAGGCAAAGATGTCTTGCACCACGCGTCCCTCGACGTCGGTCAACCGAAAATCTCGCCCGCCGTATCGGTAGGTCAAACGCTCGTGGTCGAGTCCCAATAGATGCAAGATCGTGGCGTGCAGGTCGTGGACGTGCACTTTGTTTTGGGCGGCGTAGAAACCGAAGTCGTCGCTCTCTCCATGGCTATATCCTCCCTTCACGCCTCCTCCCGCCATCCAGAAGGTAAAGGCATGCGGGTTGTGATCGCGACCATTCTTTCCTTGTGCCGTGGGCGTTCGTCCGAATTCCGCCCCCCAGATCACGAGGGTATCGTCCAATTGTCCTCGCTGCTTCAAGTCCTTCAGCAATCCGGCAATCGGCTTGTCGACCTGGGCCGCCAATTCCTCATGCTTTTCCTTCAGTTCGGAGTGCTGGTCCCAGTAAGCGTGGGAAACCTGAACGAAGCGGACACCGGCTTCGGAGAGTCTCCGAGCCAACAGGCACTGGCGACCGAAGTTGTCGGTCGGACTGCCGTCGATCCCATATTGAGAAAACGTCGCCGCGGTCTCCCGCTCCAGATCAAGCACCTCCGGGGCCACGCTCTGCATGCGAAAAGCGAGTTCGAAGGACTCGAGCCTGGCGTCCAGCTCGGCGTCGGCCAAGGTTCGCGGACCGGGACGCTTTTGCTGGTCCAATTCTCCCAGCAGCTGGAGCTGTAGCCGCTGTAAGTCCGCCGGTACGCCGCGCGACGATAGATTCTCGATCGTGGCCTTCTCCATCGACTTGCGGCTCGATCCGATCCGAGTTGCCTGATGGATGGGGGGGAGGAACGCCGAACCGAAATTCCGGACCCCGCCGTGCCCTAGTGTCGGATTGATGGTCACAAAGCTGGGCAGACTTTCGTTTTCCGTACCGAGTCCGTAGCTGATCCAGGCCCCCATGCTGGGACGAACGAACGTGTCGCTCCCCGTGTGAACCTTCAGCAACGCTCCCCCATGAGCTTCGTTGGAACCATGAATCGACTTGATGAACGTAATGTCATCGACACAGCCGCCGACATGAGGAAACAGATCGCTTA
>JBJHCD010000479.1:2613-5223 GCA_050485845.1 Pirellulaceae bacterium
TCACCATATTGGCGGAACTTCCAAGGACTGCGAAGGAGATTGCCGGTCTGAGCGAACTGGATGCGAGGTTTCTCAAACGGCAAAGGCTCGCCGTCATGCTTGGACAGTAGCGGCTTGTAATCGAAGGTATCGACATGCGATGGTCCGCCATGCATGAAGAGGAAGATCACTCGCTTGGCTCGGGCCGGAAAATGAGGCTCTCGCTCGGCCAAGGGATGCCGGGAATCGCTGGAGGGCGTTGCTTGGAGGCTTCGCGCCAGGAGGTCCGTGAATGCCAGACCACCGAACCCGGCCCCGCAGCGAGAGAGCATCTCTCGTCGAGACAACATCGAACCTGGGCGATTCACATTCGTTGATGGGGCAGTCATTCCTGTATCTCCTTGGACCTCAATGATGTGAGGGTAACTTGCATTGATATCGTTCAGTCTCGATAGACGAATTCGTTCGCGGCCATCAGCGTCCGGCAGAGACTCGCCCAGGCGGCGGTCTCCACTCCCTCTTCCGCCGCGGGGGATTCATCCTCCGAAGAAGTGCTCGAGGAAGCAGAATCAGCCGGAGACGTCGAAGCCAACAACGAAACCGTCTCGGAAAGGAAGGCCTGGGCACGCTCTTGCTCGGCCGGAGTCGGTAGTCGGCCATAGAGATGCTCGAACAGCATCTCCAGTTGCTGCTCGACTCCCGTCTGTTCGGCCAGGACCTGTCGAGCAATCTTTTCCGCTTGTTCGTGAACCATCGGGCTATTCAGCAGAAAGAGCGCCTGATGGGGAACCGTTGTCGTGGGACGTTGCTCAATATGATTCGCCGTCTCGACGTAATCAAAAGTGGAGAACATTTCGAAATGAGCACTGCGATTGATGGGCAAATAGACGGAGCGTCTGACGGCATCCACCGAGGGAGCTTTTCCACCCAGGGCACGATCCAGCGAGTCGCCGACCAGCAGAATGGAATCCCGAATCGCCTCGGCTTCCAGACGGCGACGATTCTGACGCCACCAAAGCCGATTCTCGGGGTCCCGTTTCTCCGCCGCCAACTCGGCCTCCGCATCCAGAGTACTCGACATGCGGTAAGTTGCCGAAAGCATGACTTGACGGTGCATCTCCTTGAGGGACCAGCCACGCCGAACGATCTCTTGAGCGAGCCAGTCGAGCAACTCGGGGTGAGTCGGTTCTTCTCCCTGGAGACCGAAATTCGAGGGACTTCGAACCAACCCTTGGCCGAAATGCCACATCCAGATTCGGTTCGCGAGGACTCGCCGAGTGAGCGGTTGTTCTTCCGCCACGAACCACTTGGCCAATTCCAGCCGACCGCTCGCCTGCTCGGAAATCTCAGACAATGGGGCCACGTCGGTCAAGATTCGTGGAGCGCCGCGGGGGGTGGCCTGATCGGCGAGTGTCAGGTGATTGCCACGAATATGCACGGGGAGGTCCGTTGGCTCAGCCTCGGTTACCGCCATGACCTTTTCGTGGGCCGGCATCTCCTTCTCTAACTGCTCGATCTTCTCCTCCTGTTGCTTGCGCTCCATTTCCGTCAAGCTTTCGGACGACTGCTCGAACTGGCGGCGGGCCTCGGCCACCTTCCGCTCGTGCTCCTCGCGCTGGCGGTCAATTTCCACCGACGGGAGAGGACGTTCCATCCAATTCGAGACGAATTCCCGATCAGCCATGGTCCGAGTGCTGGCGAAGACGCCGGCCAGGGCGTAGTAGTCTTGAGCTGATATCGGATCGAATTTGTGGTCATGACACCGTGCACAGGCAATGGTCATTCCCAGCATCGTGCGAGTCACCGTGTCGATCTGCTCGTCCACGATGTCGATGATCATCTTGTCCTTGTCCTGTTCCGCCAACATTTTCGGCCCGACGACCAGCAGTCCGGTCGCCGTCAGTAAATCCCCCGCCTCCTGCTCGTCGTCGGGAACGGGCAACAAATCGCCCGCCATTTGCTGCACGATAAACTGGTCCAGGGGCAGGTCCTGATTCAGCATCCGAATCACCCAGTCGCGATACCGCCAAGCTTCAGGCATGACGTGATTCTCATCCGCCCCGTTGGTATCCGCATAGCGAACCAAGTCGAGCCAGTGGCGCCCCCAACGCTCGCCGTAGTGTGGTGAATCCAGGAGCC
This sequence comes from Pirellulaceae bacterium, assembly GCA_050485845.1. Lineage (GTDB taxonomy): Bacteria > Planctomycetota > Planctomycetia > Pirellulales > Pirellulaceae > JBJHCD01. Next base: position 4,732 of record JBJHCD010000479.1, read on the forward strand.
GATCGATCAGCCGAGCGTAACTGTCGGGCCGCTCGTCCGCCAGAAACTGCCGCACCTCTTCTCGAGTTGGCGGGAGCCCCGTTAAATCGAGAGTCGCCCGCCGAATCAACGTCCGTTTGTCGGCTTCCGGCGCGGGGGACATACCCTCTTGTTCCAGTCGAGCGAGGATGAAACGATCGATCGGCATCTTGACCCAATCTTCATTCTCCACGTCGGGAAGGAGAGGATCGCTGATGGGACGGAAGGCCCAATGATTTCGAGCTGCGTCGTAGTCGACCTGCGGCAAGCCCCCCGCTTCGCCACGCTCGCGTGGATCGGGTGCCCCTCGTTCAATCCAGGTCACGAAGTCGGCAATTACATCATCCGATAATCGATTGTCGGGCGGCATCTCAAAGGACTCGTGCCGCAGCGCGCCGATGATCCAACTCGACTCGACGTCCCCCGGAACCACCGCGGGCCCCGTGTCTCCTCCCTCCCGGGTTCCCTCTCGAG
>JBJHCD010000480.1:0-5205 GCA_050485845.1 Pirellulaceae bacterium
ACCTCCGGCGGCCGAGCTCTCCAAGGCCGCCTTCAAAGGGGACGTTCCGAGGCCGCAACACTCCCCGCTTGGCCTCGAGCGTCTGAGCACGGCCGGAAATTCCGCGGCAGCGAGCGGCCCGCGAACTCGACGTCCCGAAGTAAACCGGGGAGTATTGCGGCCTCGGAACGTCCCCGCGGAATTGAAGTTTCAGGATTCGGCCGCGGGAATCTTCCTTTGCTGGCCTGTAGCTGCTTAGTCGACGCCGCTCACGGGGGCGGGCCCCGAGAGCGGGGATTTTGACGCGTGGGCGAGCTGGTAGTGGCCTAGTCGCCTCCGTGGCGAAGCCGCCATTTCCACAAATGCGCAACTGTTACCGGCCGAATTGCGATCGCATTTTTTTGGCCGAATTATGACTGTAGAGATTTGAGGCTGTTTGTGGGGTGTTGGCCGAATTGTTGAGAATTCTGGAGAACTCGGCACGCTCGAATCCCTCGTTCGGTTGATCGATGGCCGAATTATGATCGTGCTTTTGCCAGCGAGCCTGCTTTCCCCTCGCCCCCGATGGATTCAACCCAACAATCGGAAATCGCCCCTCGCAAATTGCCACCGGCGCAGCCCGCGAACCTCGGCCCAGCTCAGGACAGGAGGGGACCGCTGATGAACACTGACGGACACTAATAGGCCGGCATTGACCGTGTGCCACGGACGAGGCAGTCCCTTTCACCCACCCATCGCCGACCAACCGTGGGCTGGTCCTGGCAACATGCCTGACCAATTCCTTCCCATCAGTGTTCGTCAGTGTTCATTCGCGGTTCCCCACCGGTGGTCAACCGCTTCCAGGACGCTCAGCCACGACAAACTGGGCCGAACGGTTGACGTGCCACCAACGCACGAACTGATCGAGGGCCGAACAACCTGTCTTCACGCCCTCGGCCCTCGGGTGAGAGAAAGTGGCTCCGGATTTTGCGGTGGTGTCGTGGGCATGCCGTCCGCTGGGGCTGGGAAAAATAATCGCAGAGGCGCGGAGGCGCAGAGTCGCAGAGGAATACGGCGATACGGCAACCATCGGGAATCGGCCCTCTGCGACTCTGCGTCTCCGCGCTGAATTTGTCTTTTCAGCAGCGGATTGCCGCTGAGATTCGAAGTCGCCTTTCGCCTTTTCTTTGAATTGCCGGATGGGCCGGGAGGCGCTCCGGCGGTCGATTTAATGAAAACGGTTGGAAAACTCTGGAGCGAGTTTGTTGAAGATGGAGAAGCATGGGATCGTCCACCTGAGTTTCTTGCACAATACGGTCAATTCCCAGGGCCGCTGAGTTGTTCGACCAGTTGCTTGATTTCGTCTTCGGTCAAGCGCTGACGCGTCGCGTTCAGCATACTCGCGAAATAATCCTGACCGCTCTTGTCCGAAGGGAAGCCAATGTTCCGCCCGGTCGCCGGATCGTTCGATGTCACGAGTACCTGTCCCGCAGCATCCAGGATGGCGAACCAGGGGATGCCTCCTTCCGCTCCATTGCGCAGCTCGGCCATCAACTCCCGCGAGCCGTTCCAGCGATGATCCATCGCGACCCGGATGTAGTCCTTTTCCCAAACACGATGCGTCTTGAGGAATCTTGACAGGAGATGACAAGGGCCACACCACGTGGCCGTCTCTTGAACAATGACACGTTTGTCTTCCGCTGCCGCTTGCTGTAACGCTTCGTTCAGTAGCTCCCGAGCGTCCACCGGGGAACCCAGGTGTTCCTGGAGAAGTTCGATGAATCTGACTTTGGAGAGCTCGTCGCCATCGCAAAGCAGCGAGCTGTCGGCTGCGGCCACTTTCCTGCCGTCTCGGTCCAAGATCACAAGCAGAAACTCGCCCCGACCGTCGGCCAATGACTCGTCGAGTGAGTCGGCTAATGGTTGAGCCGCGGTACGTCGTGCCTCGTCAGTCGGTATGGCCATGAATCGGAACTCGTCGCGGACCGCGTCGAAGTCGGGATCTTGGAAGCGAATCTCCATCAAGCGACGTATGCGGGGATCATCGGGCGAGCCGAAGACGATCAACAAATGTTGACTGACCAGATTGATCAGCTCAAACGCCCGATCGCGTCGCTGGAGCGGCGTTCCTTCGACGTCAAAGGCCTCGCGAATTCGATCTTCCAGCGTTGGTGGAACATAAGGCTTCCGAGGAGGCGGTGCTTGTACGTCTCCGAGATTGACTGCTTCTCCGGGAGAAGCAATGAACTCGACCAACGTTTGAATGATACCATCACTTGCGGGCTCAAGATTCAGCGTGTATTCCCATCCCGGAACGAGTCTCTCAAGCTGGAACACTCCGTCGCTATTGGTAACGACGTGTCCACCGAATCGATAGCTCCACGACTGGTTATCTTCGCTGGGAACGCGAACTCCGTAATTTATCTTCTGACCACCAAACGGCCTCGCCGAGTCAGGCTCGAACAAGCGCCCGCTTGCCGATCCAACAGGCTGAAGTTGCAATTCAACCGAATCCCAAGACTCCTCGATCTCGGTGATGGCAGCCAATTGCCGGTCCGAACTCACCGCATGTGCGAAGGTCCGTTCCCGGTAGCGATTCACATGGAACTTGCCGTCCGCTCCCGTAGCTGCCTGCCATTCCTGCCCTGCGAACCCTCGAGGGACACCGGTCACTCGAACATCCTCCAACGCCGTGCCGTTCTCCTTTGCGGTAACCATCCCGACCAGCTTCACTTCCTGACGGACCTGCTTGGCAATCTGAAATTCACGCTCCCTATCCCCAGCGATCTCGAATTCTTCGATTTTCCCTGGCCGAGGCGGTCGAATATCGAAGCTTCCATCTCCGAGCGAGAACTCGAACCGCCCTTGATCGTCGGTGGTGGTGTGGTGGACTTCCGCCGGCCGCACGTATCGCCGCGAATTCTCAGGGTTCGGTAACTCGATCGCAGTCATCGAATGTAAATCCTGGCCATACTGGTAGACGAGAACTCTTTCGCCGGGGAGCGACTGTCCGGTCATTTCATCGGACAGCGTGCCGTGCACCCGAGTCGCCTCGCGAAGGGTGAAGTCCTTGTTCTCGACCGGCTGATTCCTGAAAACGGCAAACCCTGTTTGTGGTGCCGCGGCCCATTTCGCGTCCTTTACGACAACCAGGTAGACCTGGTCCGGTGGCACGAGTAGCTCATAGCGTCCCTGCTTGTCGGTGCTTGTGGTGTCCCGTCCACCGTCGTACGTGTATCCGGCACCTCTTGCGACGACCGTGATGCCTTCCGTCGGATTTCCCGAAGCGTCGATTACCTGCCCGCGAATCGGCACAAGTCGAGGTAGTTCTAGCTCGAGAAGTCCCGCGTCCGATTGTGGTTGGTAAATTCCCCGCACACGCACGAATCCCTCTGCATCGGGCCAGATCTGAATTCCCGACTGATGCCAAGCCGGAATCCAATGGAACGTTGTCTCACCCATCGCATCGGTGTCCTGCGACAAGTCGTGAGCAAAGTAGCTGAGGTTGACTTGACCGGGCTCGGAGTCTTTCTTTAGCAACCAGATATACAAGCGGACCCCTTCGAGTGGTTGATTTTGGTCGCTTACGACTCTCGCCTTGAGTGGTGATACTCCGTCGAGCATTAACGTTTCCTCGCCGCTCGCTGGGAACTCCGGCGCCTTCGCTGCCGCATCCGCCCGCTGTTCTCGCGATAGATCATAGAGGCGATAGTCCAGTCCCGCGTGGTCTTTCCATGCCACGACGCACTGGATACGTTCCGATTCAGGAATGCGCAACGTGGCCGTTCCCGAGGCGTCCGTTGTCACCCCGGAAACTGTGTGTGGATAGCCAAGCTGAATGGCAACGTTGGCATCCGGCACGGGATTTCCATCGGCGTCCATAACATTGATGCGAGGAGCCTTGGTGCGTTCGAGCGTGATCTCAACGGAATCACTGGCGGTCGTGTCCTCGTCCCATGCAAATCGATAGTACCCAAGTTCAGAGCCGTCCATGCTGGACGCGCGCACGCGTGTGTGTGCAAGAGTCTCTCGCTTGATAGAAACCAGCGTCTCAAAACGCCCTTGTGAATCCGCGGTGACTTCGGCTGCGATCGGTGGAGATGCCGTTCGGAGAATTTCGACAATCGCGTGGCCCGCGGGCTCACCGCCGGCAGTCAGGACGCGTCCTGAAATCTTGATCGGTGGGACTGTCGGGGCCGCCGCGTGATTCTGGTTGTCCTCTTCGTCAGCGGTGGACGAAGTGGCTGTTTCGAGAGGCGCGGTTGAGTCGGAGTCCGTCGGCTGCTCGGCTTGTTGTCCCTGACCTGTCGCAGGCGTGAGCGTTCCCATGGCGGCCATCGAGGCAACCATGAGCGACAACAGGCAAACGAAAGTCTTGCCTCGGATGGTGAGGTACGTCATACGATCACGGCTCTTGTCGAGCAGCCCGGCGATTCGATGTTCGAGCTTCCAGTGCGCTGTGAACAATCCCACGGCCCCCGGCAGGGGAGGCATCTTCTGGACGAGTTCGGTCAAGGTGAGGAGTGTGCGACTATATGAGGGGCCGTCCGTGGCCGTCAAGACAAAGTTGTCACAGACCTCCTCGCGTGCTTTCGCCAGTTCACGGTTTAGTATCGTTACGAGCGGATGCAGCCCAAAAAAAGCGGAAGCGAGGTGTTGCATCAGGACGATTGTCTGATCCCGTCGCTCGATGTGAGCGAGTTCATGCACGAGAATGTCCCGCAACTGCTCTCGATTCACATGATCCACCAACCGGTGAGGAAGGATCACCCTCGGCCGGATCAATCCGGCCGAAAGGGGTGAGGAAACGCGAGTCGAGAGAACAATCTCGGGAATCTGGTGTATCCCGGATTCTCGGACAACCGCCTCGACAAGCTCGGCAAACGGTGCCGACTCGAAAGGCCGGGCCGATCGAAGAATGGCCGCCAGTCGGCGCCAGTTGATGATCAGTCTCGCAAGAAAATAGAAAGTTCCCGTAAACCAAATGTAGATGAGCGGCACCATCACCGTACTCAGCAAGTCGGCGAACCGCTGAGAACCTTCTCCGGCGGAGACTGAGACGCCGGCATCTCTGGTCGGTGTCGCGATCAACTCGGGAACGTCGCCTGAATTCGCGCTGGTGCTGCTAGGATCCGGATCGGGGCGGGCATCAGGATTTTCTCCAGTTAGCTCGAATGCGAAAGTGTCGCCGATGGACTCGGTGAGATGCGGGGTACTGCGTTGCGGTCCACCGATTGAGTTCTCGTG
>JBJHCD010000481.1:0-5196 GCA_050485845.1 Pirellulaceae bacterium
GCCGGGCCAGGGATGGGCCTTGAGTCGGGCGCGGTCCGCCGGGGAGAGCGGCGCGAGGGTGGCACCCTCAGCGACAGCGTCGACACCGTGGCGCGCGGGGCGCCGATGGCGCGCGACACGACACCCAGCGCGCGCAGGCGGGTGGTGAGCATCACGTTCCGGATCGCTCGCGCGCCCAGGTCGCGACGAGGGCCCACTTCCGCACGCACACCTCCGAGGCACCGAAGCTATCGCAGAGAGGGCAGCCCGACACCCGCCAGGCCCCCGGCGGCCGCTACATGAGGTGGCGCGGATCCACGTCGACGTGCACGCGCACCCCGCCCCCTCCGGCTGCCTCCACCCGTGGCAGCACCCCGGCCAGGAAGGCCCGGAACGGGCGCACCTGCAGGCCCCGCAGGATCACCTGGAAGCGCCAGCGCCCCACCAGGCGCGGCAGGGCCGCCAGGGCGTGCCCCAGGACGTCGACCCCCTCGTGACGCCTCGCCTCCCGGCGCAGGTCGCCCGCCAGGGCCGCGGCCGCTCCGGCCACCTTCCTGCGATCCGGCCCGTCGAGCCCCACCAGCACCAGCCGGGACCAGGGCGGGTAGCGCATGACCCGACGGTGCCGGCTCTCCCGCTCGAGGAATGGAACTGCTGGGCCGTGAGCCACGGGGAGCGATTGGGGGATTCGTTCAAGTGGCCGGGGAATATGGCGTGGAACTGGTCGGCATCGAATCGCCTGGGCCTCCCCGGACCGGAATCGGATCGGGCTGGGTGACACGGGATGCCTATGAACACTTCGTGGGGCGGATGCTGGTCGGGCTGCGGTCCGAGGGACCGTGGGATGGAGTCTATCTGGCATTGCATGGGGCCATGGCCGTGCGCGGCATCGCTCGCCCCGAAGCGGAACTGGCTCGCCGAGTTCGTGAGGTAGTCGGCCCGGAAGTGGTCATCGCCGGTACGTTCGATCCCCACGGGAACGAGGACGAGCAGTTTCTGGAGCACGCCGATTTGGCGTTCGCTTACAAGTATTATCCGCACTACGATGACTATCTCCAGGGGGAGCGGGCGGCGCGGATGATGATCCGGACTATTCGCGGCGATTATCGGCCCAGCTCCGCGGTACGCAACGTTCCGATCCTCAGCGCCACGGTTTACCAGTGGACCGGGCAGCCCCCCTGGAGCACGCTTGTGCAGCGCTGCCTGACATGGGAGGCGCGCGAGCCGGATGTTTATGTCAATTTCTTCTATGGGTTCCCCTGGGCCGACGTGCCGGACGCCGGAATGTCCTTTCAAGTGATTTCCAACGGAAAGCCTGATTTGGCCAAGGCGATTGTCGACGACCTGGCGGAGACCGCATGGCGGTTGCGTGCCGAGTTGTTTGCGGCCACGGTGATCTATCCGCTGAACGAAGCGCTCAATCACCTCAAGACAGCTCGAGCGGAAGGAAAAACTCCCGCCGTGCTGGCCGACTACAGCGATCGATCGGGCAACGCCTCCTGGGTGTTGCGGGAGATTATCGAGCGGGATCTCGAGAGAGTAGTGATCGCCACGATTCGCGACGACCGGCTACTGGATCGGCTGACTCGCGACCAGGTGCGGCCAGGGGACCAGTTGGACGTCGAAGTGGGAGGTTACCTGGACGCATCGGCCGGAGAGCCCGTGCGGGTCCAAGGCGTTATCGAACGGCTTGAACAAGCGGCGGACGGCTCGCTCCGCGCAGCGCACCTCCGGTTCGGGCGAGGCAATCTGCTAATCATCACTCCGCAACTGGTCCAGGTCACGGATCCGCAAAGCCTGGCGGAGGCGGGCGTGGCGATTGACCAGTATGACGTGTTTGTGATCAAGTCGCGGGTCCATTTCCGCCGTGGGTTTGACGACACGGGTTTCGCTCGAACCATCCTGCTGGTCGAGCCTCCAGACCGGCACCTCGGCACCGTTCACCTGGACGCGCTGCACTACGACAACCTTCGGCTCGAGGACTTTTACCCTTATGGCAGTGAGAGTTCGGTGGAGACCAGCCAGGGAAAAGATTGACCCGGATCGACTTTGCAAAGTAGACTGGGGCGAAACCAGCGACTCGAGGAAAGCGTCATGTTTTTTATCAACGAACCACTGTGGAGGTCCCGATCCATGTACCGGATTTTGACGCGATTCATCGGCATGTTCGCGATGTTCGCGATAGCCGGCCTCACCGCCCCAGCGGCCGAACGACCCAATGTCGTGTTGCTGGTCGGGGATGATCACGGCTGGGACGAAGTCGGCTACAACGGTCATCCTCATCTCCATACTCCGACACTGGATGCCATGGTGGAATCAGGGCTCCGCTTCAATCGCTTCTACTCCGCTCATCCCTCATGCTCACCGACTCGCGGGAGCCTGCTGACCGGTCGCCATCCCAACCGCTACGGCACGTTCGCTCCGAACTGGTCGCTTCGCCCCGAGGAACTCAGCGTGGCGCAGCTACTGGGAGAAGCCGGTTATGCCTGCGGCCATTTCGGCAAATGGCATTTGGGGCCAGTGAAGAGGGAATCGCCCACCAACCCGGGGGCCATGGGATTTGCCGAGTGGCTCTCGCACGACAATTTCTTCGAGATGGATCCGGTACTTTCGAGAAATGGCGGACCTCCGGAGATGTATCCAGGAGAGGGCTCGGAGGTCGTGATCGACCAGGCGCTTCACTTCATGAAAGCGGCTCATCAATCCCAGCAGCCCTTCTTCGTGCTTGTCTGTTTCGGCTCGCCGCACGAACCCTACAGCGGACTCGATGAGGACCTTGCCCTTTACGACGAGTTGCCCGAGGAATATCGTGAACGCTCCGTTCGGTTAACATCGAATGAAACGGGGCTCACGGTTTCTCGTCCTCTCCACGAAGTACTCCGCGAACGGTACGCCGAGATCACGGCGATGGACCGAGCGATCGGGAAATTACGGACGTGGCTCCGGGACGAAGGGCTGAGCGAAGAGACACTGGTTTGGTACTTCAGCGACAATGGCTCGCCGGAGGAAGGGGCCGTGACATCGCCGCTACGCGGTCACAAGGCCCAGATGTACGAAGGAGGAATCCGAGTTCCGGCGGTCCTGGAATGGCCCCGACGAATTTCCCAACCTCAAGTGACGGATGTCAACGCGGTCACCAGCGATTTGCTCCCCACGCTGTGCGACCTGCTGGATCTGCCGCTTCCGGATCGCCCCCTGGATGGCATCAGTTTGAGAGGGGTCATCGACCGGGAAATGACCGACCGTCCCGCCCCCATCGGTTTTTGGGAATTTCGACCCCGCGCGTTGTTGGCAACCAATCCAAGGCCATACATCGAACCCGAACTTCAGCGGGGCACGACCCCGCTGGTCAAGATCATGGCGGACCGGCGGACCCGCGACTTCGTGAACTACCATCATCATGAGATCACCGAGCGGGATTACGCGGGAGCCCGAGTGCTGCTGGACAACCAATATAAGCTCATTCTGGACGCTCGGCCTGGTGCGGGGAATTCCATCGAACTATTCGACCTTCATGAGGATCCGGCCGAACAGCATGATCTGTCCGAGTCCCAGCCGGAAATTGCCGCTCGAATGCAACGGCAACTTCGCGACTGGCAGACATCCGTACTCAAGAGCTTGACCGGTGCCGACTATCAGTGACTGTTCTGTTTGGGGCAACAAGGGATTCTGACGCGACTTCTTCCGGCCAGTCACAATAGCTCGTTGCGTTTACTGGGTTTCGAGCGATAAGTTCAACGCCATTTTGCCCTTTTTCCGCAGAGAGCTCGGCGCGGGGTTTCAGGGGTAAAGCGGCGTGGCTCGAAGCGTTGGCGAGCGAGCACAGCGCCAGCACCGAGGCGATCAGGGCGAGCCCCAGTTTTTTTCTTTTAGCTGCCTTCGGACTCATCGCGGATTGGACCTGTGTCGTGTTTCGAAATGAGCGGCAGGCGCCGCAGGGCCAGGCGACGCTCGGTGACCGTTACCGCAGCCCCGGCCAGCAGCTCAGATTCGACCGCCTGCACGACCTGGTTGATCACCCGCGTTACGTCCTCCCCCTTGAAGCCCTGAATGCGAATGCGGATCACCGACGGCTGCGCGGCGCCGGACCGCGCCAAGATCGCGTGGAAGTCCGCGTCCAGTGTGACCACGATCGCGCCCCGCTGGATTCCTTCAGCTATGCTGGCTTCGTCGCTGGCCGTGGCCAGCCCCAAGGCGCCCACGTGCTCAGCCTCCAGGCCGAGCGATTGCAGATGCTGAACGGTCGAACGCGGCAGGCCCTGATCGAGCAAAAACTCCATTACGCCTCGTACAGCTCCAGAATCTTGTCATCCAGGTTGGCCGCCGCGTAGGCCAAGGCCTGCCGAACGTCTTCGTCTTCTAACTCCGGGTATTCGGCCCGCAGTTTGTCGCCATCGGGATATGTCGCCAGCGCTTCCAGCACGCGCCGCACCGTCAACCGCATGCCGCGAATGCACGGCTGTCCGTTCATGATTGCCGGATCACTTGTGATACGATCAAGGCCAGGCATGGCGGATTCCTTTGCTATAACGAGCCTCTCGTGCCGAACGCTGGTTCATTGTACCTCCATCACGATGCCAGCACCAGCGTTGCCGGATGCCGGCCGCCAGCCCTTCGCCTTCGGACGCCAACCGGGCGCCGCGGCCGTCATTCGCCCGATCGTCCATGATCGGGCTGCCTTCGGCATCCAGTTCTTTCCGTACTGCCAGCCGAGACGTCATTTCCGCGAAGCGGACCGCTCAGTTGGCCGAGCCACAGCGAAGGCGGGGGAGGAATGCACATCGGCAAAAGCGGTTGGAAACTGTGCCGAAGTGTTACCGGCCGAATTGCGGTCGCACTACTTCGGTGACGTTCATTGTCCGGCGGTCTCCGTATCGTAACCATTGGATAAGAATGATCGCACTTCATCGCAGCTACGACTTCCGATCATTGCTTCCCGAAACCTTCCATGGAAAAGTCTTGACGAGCGTCTCTGGAGCTGGATTCGCATCTTGGCTTGATCTGGATGCCCTTGTTCGATCCCGCAGTCCGGTGGAGTTTCGAAGATGGTCGGAGCGATGTGAGAAGGCAGGCCGCCGCGCGAAAGTGCCGGTAACATGTCAGTAGACATCTGAGTGGCTTCGTCAAGGGTGAATTGGGATTTATTCCGTGATCAGGAAGGCAACCAGCGGATGGTTTTTTGCGTGCATGGAAGCCATGTAGCGCCCCTCGTCGTAT
>JBJHCD010000482.1:0-5195 GCA_050485845.1 Pirellulaceae bacterium
CCGCTGAACGTTTCGGTAGATCCGGTCGGGCGTCTCCGAACTGGAAAGACGGTTTGCAGGTCGGCACAGACGGCCTGAATTTCACGACCGGTGACAAAGCGGATCAGGTCGAGCCAATGAGTTCCGATGTCGGCGATGGCCCGCAGTTCTCCCCCCTCCTCGGTTAAAACTCTCCAGTTGAAATCAGTCTCGTGAAACAACCAGTCTTGGACGTAACTTCCCGCCACGTGAAAGATCTCGCCCAACGATCCGTCGCGGACCCGCTGAGCGGCTTCGAGACACAAGGGGTAGTAGCGGATGTTGTAGTTCACTCCGGCGGCCAATCCGGATTCTTCGGCCAGGCGAACCAACTCGCCGCTCTCGGCCGAGGTGAGAGCCAGCGGCTTCTCGCACAGGACATGTTTGCCGGCCTGCAATGTTCGCGAGACTTGCTCGAAATGTAGCCGATTGGGGCTTGTAATATGGACGACATCAACTTGAGGATCGTCCAGTAGGTCATCCAGCGAATTGTAGGCATGATCCAGCCCCAGGCGTTCAGCCGCTTGACGCGACTTCTCGGGTGATGAACCGAGTATTCCCGCAACCTTGACGCCGCCAGAACGCCGCATGGCTTCGACATGCACCGGGCCGATGAACCCCGTCCCCACGACGGCCGCCGACAATCGTTGGTTCGTACGTCGGTTCGGACGATGCATCGGAGCGATTCCTTTCCAATTGGAAGCGGCGAGCGTCAGGGAATGGCACGCAGCATGCCGCGGGCCGGCGTGGATGTTTGCACCGGTCCGAGCCGGCTGTGGAACTCGTATTGATCGCCCCGGTACAACGTCCGCTCCCACCACAGCGGCCGGCCATCGTCGATGAAGCCGACAGAGAGCACTTCCAGGACCGGCGATTTGGGCGGAACTTCCAGAAGCTGGGCAGCTTTCCCCTTCACCGCTACCGCCCGGATCACGTCGTCGGCCCCACCGATTCGCAAACCGTACTTCTGCGTCCAGGCTGCATAAAGCGAGCCTTGAACATCCTTTTCAGTGAGTTCAGGGCAGAGATTCTGAACGACGTACCGATGTTCCAGAATCACGGGCGTTGCGTCGGCCAGTCGCAGCCGAGTCATTTCCCAGAGTCGTTCTTCGGAGCCCACCTTGAGGGCATCTCGCAGTTCCGGAGGAGGAACATCGGCGGAGATTCCCCGAAAGTCGAGGACCTGAGTCAAGGGTTTCTTGCCGGCCGCCCTGGCTTTCTCCGTGAAACTGACCAGCGTCTGCAAGTCGTAGTCGATCACCTCGCAACGGACGAAGGTCCCCCGTCCTTTCCGGAACTCGAGCAGCCCCTCGGAGACCAGGCTGGCGAGGGCCTTGTTGGCGGTCGCTCGACTGACCTGGAATTTCTCGCTGATCTGACGCTCGGTGAGGAACTGGTCTCCGCGGCGGAAGTCCTTTACCAGCAACGCCCGCAGCCGCTCGTTGAGCTGTTGATACACGGGACTGCGAACCAAGGGAACTTGCATGGAGATCCTCCAGACATCAATCGATGCATCCGACTTCGAGAACTGTGGGGGAGTGCTCCAAGTGGACACGTGGCCTAGCCAGCATAAAATGACCTTCCTTCCTCTGTCAATGGGCTCGCGTGGACAGGGGAGTTCGAGGTTGACTTTCCGCCCGCTCCCACCCTTTGATCATCCCGGGCAGGCGGTACGAACAGTTCTCGTCGCATCGGAAGGACCAGCCAGTCCACCAGTACGAAGAGGGCTTCCCGCTCGGCGACATACCGCTTGGAAAGGGTTTCTTGGAGTTTCTTCGAGTTACTTGGATCTGAAGCGAAAGCCCGAAACGGCCGGAGGCAGTTCGAAGAGTTTCCTGGAAATTTGTTAGCGAAGCCACTGCCGCACGATCTCTTCCACCTCTTCTCCTTCCAGAGTTTCGTGGGCGAGGAGGTTGTCCACGGTCGCCGCCAGCGCCGCCCAATGATCCTCTCGGTCAAGCAGTCGATAGATCCGCGCGGTCGTTTGCTCCAAGTAGGCGAGCCGTTTGCGTTCGAGCGGGAACAGCGGAGCGGCCGCTTCCCAGGCGAGTTTACAATCGGCCGCCCAATAGGCAACGAAACCAGGATGGAAGGGCTCTCCCCTATGAATCATTTCGGCGACCGGACCAGCCAGGGCGACGAGGACGGACTTCTCGTGAAGTTGTCGGTCGGTGAATTGGTCGAGCGGCCATTCGACTTGGATATCGGCAAATCGCTCGGGGCCGTCATCCCGATCCGGCTCGATGGTCACGCAGCGCACGCGGGCCCCCACATAGATAGCCATGAACGCATGGCCGGCCTCGTGATACGCGGACATTTCAGACATGATGCATCCTCATCCCGAGTTCCGAAGAACAACCTTCCGTTTTTCGGCTGCGTTTTTTCCGTTCTGCCTCGTACTCAACCGCGACAAGAATATCATACTCTTTTCGCGAGATGGCTCGAATTTGCCGAGTGCCGGGCACAATCGCGATGTGACTTGCGGCAGATGGTACGTGAGCCCAGCGGGGGAAGTGAACTCGGCAACGGCACCGCTGAGGAACACTCAGGGACGCTAATGAGAGCCTGCAGGGACCGAACGTCGCGATCACGGCGGGCCTTGCCAACCCCTCACTCACCGGCGACCAGTTGGTAGTTCCTCCTGGCAACAGGGCTGGCCAGTTTTTTCCATCAGTGTTTCTCAGCGTTCATTCGCGGTTTCCCATCCAAGGTCAACCGCTTCCAGAAAGTCCGCCATCAACAACCAGGGCCGCGAGTTCGACAAGGGACCAGTTCGTGACAGGATCGAGGGACGAACTTACAACGAACCGCCGGGCGAACCGCAAGAATTCGTCTTGGGCTGACAAAAAAATGTCGGACAGAAAAATATTTTTGTCCGACATTTTTTTGTCAGCAAAGAACGTGCAGTGCGGCTAGAATCGCTGCAAAAAACCTGAGCGGAGAGGACAGGATTCGAACCTGCGGACCAGTTTTACCCGGTCACGTCTTTAGCAAAGACGCGCTTTAGACCACTCAGCCACCTCTCCGAAACGTCAAAAGGGATCCGAACCCATTTCGGCTTACTCAACTTGCTCTCAACCACTCCCCTAACAATTACTACTGGTTCCACTTCGATACGGTTCGAAACGCACCCCTGGAAACCAACTCGCTAACTGTCGGTCCCAGTCCATCGGACAAAAGTCCCCCGAACTTGAACGTTTCCCAAGACCCGGTTGGCGTCGGAATTTCTAGATTTTGCAGCATCGATCCGAAGACCGCAAGATGGGGCGGACGTCTCCCAACTGGGTTTCCCCGGATTTTGAGCTAAATTGTGAGAGTGGAACCAATAACGCAACTTGGTCGGTCCCCCTCTCGTACCCCCGAATAGTGTGAGCCGATGAATCTGACGACTCAACCCCCCTCCGAACCGTCCGGGACGCCAACCATGTTGATCACTAACTCTCGATCGATGAGCAGCTTCCGATCGATGGGCAACTTCGGATCGGGGGGCAGATTCGGAATAATGGGGTGCCGAGTCCCATGCTGCTTGGTGGGATGCTGGGTCGCCCTGATCGTCAGCTTGGCTTTGCCCCACTCGCTTCCAGCCGTTGAACATGCGGCCCTCGCCGGGGCGCTGGAGTCGATCCGAACCACCGAGATCCAGCGGCATGTGGACGTTCTGGCCGACGACTCCTTCGAAGGTCGAGAAGCGGGAAGCCGTGGCGGCCACGCGGCGGCCAATTACCTGGCCAGCCTCATGGAGACCTACGATCTGCTCCCCGCCGGTGAATCGGAGAGCTACTTTCAGGGCTTCGGCGCCAACTACCGGAACGTCTTGGGATTGCTCGAAGGAAGCGACCCGCGACTCAAAGGGGAAGTCATTCTGGTCGGAGCCCACTACGATCACGTCGGCTACGGCAACGCGAGTAACAGTAATGGTCCAATCGGACAAATCCATAATGGGGCGGACGACAACGCGAGCGGCGTGGCCGGGGTCCTGTCCCTGGCGGCGGCCCTCCAAAACTTGCCGACTCCCCCGCGACGTTCCATTCTCTTCGCCTTCTGGGATGGAGAAGAAAAAGGACTACTCGGTTCCCAACACTGGACCCGCGAACCGACAATTCCCGTGCAGCAGGTGGTCATGGCACTGAATGTCGACATGATCGGGCGACTCCGAGAAGGCCGAGTCGAAGTCTATGGCACTCGGACCACCACTGGGCTCCGGGAAGCGTTGGCTCGAGCGAACCAGGACCCCGAGGTCTGGTTCGACTTCAACTGGGAAATGAAGAACAACAGCGACCACTATTCTTTCTACGAACGGAGCATCCCCTCCATGATGCTTCATACGGGGCTGCATGATCAGTATCATCGCCCCAGTGATGAAGCCCATACCATCAATGCCGAGGGACTCCGGCAAATCACAACCATCATGCTTAGGCTGGTCGTGGACCTGGCCGATCGGGAGTCGCTGGCCAGCACGGCCCTGGGCGATCATGTCGGCGTCTTCCAGCAGTTCCAGATGCGGGGCGAGGTCGCCGGACTGGCCCGGCCGGCTGACCGCATGCAGGCGTGCGGCCGCGGGCTGGTCCACCTGATGGGTGAGCGTGACGCACTCCACCGCCTGATGGCCTGGGACCAGACCTGCCGGCGAGCCGGCGACCTGCGTGCTCTGACTCGTTGGCGGCGCGGCCGGTTGCGAGCCCATGTCCGGATCCAGCGCCGTGGCGGTCGCCCACAGCACCACCAGGCCCGATAGGGCGATCCCTGCCGTCGCCGCGAGCAGCCGGGTCCTCCACCGGCTGGTTCGGCTGAGGAGATGGACGACTACCGCGACGATTACGACGGCGAGACGTATGCCTGCATGACGTGCGGGGGTGATGGCTACGAGACGAGCGATGATCTTATGGAGGAAGATCCGCTCTGGTGGGAAGGCGTGGACATGATCCAATGCCGTAACTGTGGCGGGACCGGCCGCGCCAAGGATCAATGCTACTGGTAGGCCGAACGATAAGGTGACGTGCGAGGGCACGTCGCCGGAATAGAGAAAGGAATAACCTATGGGAACCGCAGCGGCAGTAAAGGAATCGAACGTCGGCGCGCAGCTCGAGCAGTATGATGGCAGCGTCGTCATCATGGGGCATACGGACGGTCGCCCCTTCCGCAACGAGGACTACGACAACTGGCGCCTGTCCACGGCC
>JBJHCD010000483.1:0-3924 GCA_050485845.1 Pirellulaceae bacterium
GGTTTCTCTCGGTTTTTCCGAGTTGTCTCTGAAAGGCGGTGGGTCTTCGGTATTCGATTTCGGTTTTCAGTTCCCGTTGTATCGATTCATGCAGTACTCGGTCCCCTCCTGGATCCAGTCCAGGACGCCTTGAACGGCTCGGGGGAGGACTTCGTCCATTTCGCTTCGTTCCGTCGCGGAGAAGCGTCCCAACACGTAGTCGACCACTTCCCATCGCGGCGGTACCGGACCGATTCCAACGCGTAGGCGGGGAATGTCTTGTCCACAGTGCCGCAGGATGTCTTCAAGCCCTTTCTGGCCCCCGGAAGTCCCACGCGCGCGGAAGCGAATTTTTCCCACCGGGAGTTGGAAGTCGTCACATATCACCAGGAGGTCCGAGTTGGGGAGATCATAGAAATCCCTTGCCTGCACGACGCTTTGTCCACTGCGGTTCATGAACGTCAGCGGAGCGAGCAGAAAGACTCGCTCACCGACATGCTGCCCCTCGGACAACTCCCCAGAAAACTTCGCCCGGGGAGCGTGGGAGCTTAAACGGGAAGCGACCTGGCCCAACACTTCAAACCCGATGTTATGTCGAGTTCCCTGGTAGGCGCGACCGGGATTCCCGAGTCCCACGATCAACTTCATGCCGGCGGCTCTATTCCTTGTTCTCTTCCTGCTCGTCCTCGTCCTTGCGGGCAATCACCTCCGGTTCATCCGTCGCGGCGGCCTCTAGTTCTTCCTCGGCCTCCGGTGCCGACTCGGTGCACTGCACCACGACCTGATCGGGATCGGTCACCAATCGGGAACCGGCCGGAAGCGGCAATTCACCAGCCGAAATGGACTGAGCCAACTCGAGCCCGTTGATGTTCACTTCAATTCGGTCTGGGAGCGACGTGACCGGGCAGACCAAGTCCAGTTCGTGCAGCACGTGTTCCACAATGCCGCCACTGCGCGCCCCAGGGGCTTCCCCCTTCAACACCAGGGCCACTTTCGTCTCGACACTTTCCCCCGCCGAAACACGGAACAGATCGACATGCAGGATGTCGTTGCCGAAGGTGTCCCACTGGACCTCGCGAACCAAGGCCGACTCCCGGACGTCACCCTGGAGATCGATCAGTTTCGTCCCATGGTGGATGGCGGGTTGGACCTGTTCGCTACGCAGCGACAGGGCCACGGTTTCCTGGCCATGCCCATACAAAACGGCGGGCACGAAGCCCTCGCGGCGAAGTCGGCGAATCGCGTTCGATCCCCGCTCTTGCCGCACCTTGGCGGTCAATGTCTCGCTCATATACCGTTACCTTTTCTCACCGAAAACACTCGCGTTGTTCCCGGTACCTCTTGCTTGTTTCAGATGCCGTTGATCCAAATAGATCCAGAAAGATCCAAATATCGAGAGCCACCCACGTGGCCGTAAGTCTTTTGTGGAAGCGGGTCATTGTGCCAAATTCCCCACTAATTTCAAGGGCATCCCCCAATGATCCAAAAACCATTTCGGCCTGTCGGTTGAAGGAAATCGGATTTCACGTACAATTTGCGACAGGTTTCCAGTTTGCGACAGGTTTCGAGGGGTGGTCTCTACAGGTGGCTTGTCCAGGTTGCTTGTCGCTAGCCGGGCCAGCCTCACCGCCTCAACCTCCGCCACTTCTCGTGCTGCTCCAAAGCACCGCCCTGATCCACTCCACCTATCGAATTTCCGCATCACCATCCATGGCTAAGACACGGCAGCAAGTTTTCGAATACGTCGAACCGATTGGTGCTCGCGTCCTGGTTCGCAAGGACGAGCCGAAGCGGGAAACGAAAGGGGGGATTGCTCTTCCGGATCAGGCCGAGATCCCGACCATCACGGGAAGGATCGTGGCGATCTCGGCCCTCGTCGAGCACGACGACGACATGCCGCTGAAGCAGTACGACAAAGTCCTGTTTCACCCCAAGAACGCGATCCCGGTTGATTTCGAATCCGACAATCAACTGTTCGTCGTCCCCGTGGAAGATATCGTGGCCGTCTTTCGTCGCCAGCAGCCTGAAGAAGCGTGACGTTGACTGGTGGCCGAGCCCCCCGCTTCAGCAAGGGCACTCTTCAGCAGGGTCAGCTATTTGGCGAGCTTAACTCTTTGGCCAGCCTAACCCGGTAGTTCATCCGACTCGATGAACATCTGGCTGATCGATTGATCGTGGTGGATTCGTTTGATCGCCTCGGCCAGGAGGGGGGCGACCGAACAGACCTGGATCTTGGGGTGCTGCTGGCTGGCGGGAATCGGGATGGTGTCGGTCACCAGCACGCTGGTGATCGGGGATTCTTCGATACGCTCTCGGGCCGCTCCGCAAAACACCGCGTGAGTGGCCGCCACGTGAATCTCCTTGGCACCCGCCTGATGGACGATCCTGGCGGCTCCGCAGATGGACCCCGCGGTGCTGATCATGTCGTCGAACATCAACGCCACTCGTCCCTCCACCGGACCGCCGATGATGTTGGCCTGTTTGGTCACCGTGGCGCTATCCCGCCGCTTGTCGACGATGGCCAGGGGACCTCCCAGCCGCTTCACATGGCCGATTGCCCGCTTGATGCTCCCTTCGTCCGGGCTGACGATAACAATCTGGTCCTCCGTCAGGCCCATGTCCCGGAAATGCTTGTTCAGCACCGGAGCCGCGTAGAGATGGTCGACCGGGACGTCGAAAAAGCCTTGGATTTGCGGAGCATGCAAGTCCATGGTCAGAACTCGGTCCGCCCCGGCCCTCGCTATGATGTTGGCGACCAGCTTCGCCGTAATCGGCACTCGGCCTTCATCCTTGCGATCTTGCCGAGCGTATCCGAAGTAGGGGACGACCGCCGTAACCCGAGCCGCGCTGGCTCGTTTGCAACTGTCGATCATGATCAACAGTTCCAGGAGATTGTCGTTGACCGGGGGGCAGGTCGGTTGGACCAGAAAGACGTCCCGTCCCCGAACATCCTCGTCGATCTTGCAATAATTCTCGCCGTCCGGGAATTTGCCGACCGTGATCTTCCCCAGCGAAGGGAACTTCAGGTAGTTGCAGATATCGCGGGCCAGTTCAGGATTGGCACCTCCACTGAAGATCTTCAGCCCTCGCATCGCCCCCCCTCGACCCAGTCAAGTCGCTCAATATTGCGAAAATCTCGCACGAATAGCCTCAGCATACGATCGCCGTGGAGAAAAAGGTCTGACGGCCTAAACGGCCTAAACGGTCTAAACGGTCTAACGGGTCCGGGGATTCACCAGGGGCTCGGGATAGCCCAGCCGCTGCATTTCCGCCTCGACTTGTTCCAGGTCCTCGCGCGTGTTGATGCTCAAGGATTCGCATGGTTGCAGGGCCGGAATCGCCTCGACCGCTTTTCCCTTGTCGCGCAGACGGCCCGGACAGTCGGTCAAATAATACTCCCCTTGCCGATTCGAATTGCTCAAACCGTCCAGTGCCCACAGGAGATCGGGGCCCGAGAAAACGTAGGTGCTCATGTTCACCTCCGTAATCCGGCGTTGTTCCTCCGTCGCGTCCTTCTCTTCAACGATCCCCAGGAACTCACCATTCTGAGGATCCCGCACAATCCGCCCCAGCCCCCGCGGATCGTCTCGATGCAGCGTCCCCATCAAGCAGGCAGGCCGCCGAGCGGCAAACTCGTCCAGCAACCGCCGGAGGCTGGAAGTTTGCACGAGTGGCGAGTCGCCGGCCAGGACGATCACGGGGCCCTCATGCCCCTGAAGGGCCTCCCGGCACATTTGGACGGCGTGTCCGGTCCCGAGCTGTTCCCGCTGCTCGACGAATTCCACCCCGGGTCGATCAGCCAGGGAGTCTCGAACGTCGTCTCCGCGGTATCCGACGACCACCAGAATCCTCTCCACCCCGACCTCGACCAAGGCGTCCATTACGTAATGGATCATCGGGCGACCCCGGGCGGGAACCAGCACTTTGGGGAGATCGGACTTCATC
>JBJHCD010000483.1:3934-4718 GCA_050485845.1 Pirellulaceae bacterium
GAATGACGGCGACGGGGCCGCTCAGCTTGACGTCGCTCATGGTGAACACATCCTTTCGGTTGTCGGGTTCCACCCGATTGCGGTGGGGTCCGGGGGGGACAAGGTGCAATATAGTGGCCACTCGGAATCTGCAAAAGGGCTCGGAATCCGCAATGGGGCCTTGGGAGCCCGGTACCGCCCGTGGTGCTGGCCCGTGGTGCTGGGGGGAGGCCGGTCTTTCGATCATCCTCATTCTCAGAGGCCATGTTGCCCGTCGCGGCTCCGTAGTAGGAAACGTTTCCCACGGGCGAAAGTCCTCTCGGGGGGGCCGAAGATGCTCCATATTCGCGGCAACCAGAGGGCGACCGGACTTCCCCCGCAACTCCGTTGCAAATCCGGTCAACTCGGCTTAAAATTGCCGGTTTTCTCTGAACGCGAACCGGTGGCCCGAGGGTTCGAACCGAGTGGGAATGTCCCGCTGACGGACTTTGGTTGGCCGGATGACTTGCGGAGGACCAGCTCGTTGGAAGAAGCGATTCAAAAGGCGGATACTTTGATCGAGGCCCTGGGCTGGATCCGCCAATTCCGCGACAAGATCACCGTGATCAAGTTGGGGGGGAGTGTGATGGAGGATCCCCACGCTCTTCGCCACGTGCTGCTGGACATCGTCTTCATGGAGACGGTGGGAATGCGGCCGGTGGTGGTGCACGGAGCCGGCGCGGCGATCAGTCGGGCCATGGACGCGGCCGGCCTGGAGGCTCGATTCATTCAAGGCCGGCGATATACCGACGAGGCGACATTGAAG
>JBJHCD010000483.1:4728-5191 GCA_050485845.1 Pirellulaceae bacterium
GACAGGGTATTGGCCGAGGAGATCAACGAGCGGATTGCGGGCGAGATCGAGGAATTGGGAGGGAGGGCCATGAACCTGAACTTCCGCACCACGAACGTGCTCCATGGAGAACCGCTTCGCTTGCCCGGTCCCGATGGCCAAACACTCGACCTGGGCCGAGTCGGCCAGGTGACGCGCGTCGACCGAGCCGTGATTGAGAATCTCTGTTATGCCGGCCAGGTCCCCGTCATCCCCTCCATGTGTCTCGATGACCAGGGGGGAAAACTGAACGTGAACGCCGACACGGCCGCGACGGCGGTTGCCCAGGCATTGCGAGCGGAAAAATTGGTCTTCATGAGTGACGTCAATGGCGTGCGGCGAGACAAGTCGGATCCCGATTCGCTGATTCACTCCCTGGCCGCCAATGAAGCTCGAGAACTGATTCGAACCGGCGCCATTGAAGCGGGAATGATCCCCAAGGTGG
>JBJHCD010000484.1:0-5187 GCA_050485845.1 Pirellulaceae bacterium
CCCCAAAAGGGCCGGGCGGCGGAATAGCCGTTACAGCCTGGATCACAAGGAGGGTGGACAGCGACTACGAGAAGACCAAACGCTCGTCGAAGCTCAAGTACAGGATGGCGATCACTTGATCGTTTATCCCGAAATCGTGGCCGGCGCCATCGACACGCCTCGAGAAGACATCCCTCCATCAGGGCGTGCGTGGAACAGTCGTCCCATGGCGTCCCCCCGCCTCCGCCGCCTGCAAAACGACTATCGGGCACTCAGGCGACTGGCCGAGGAGAGTTCGATTTTCTCGTTCACCGTCCCGGTCCATCGCCCTGACGCACCTCCCGAATCTTACATCGTCCGCTTTCTGGGCCATGGCTTGGCCAAGGGACATGCCGACGATCGGATCTTGCTCAGCGAAAAACATGAGGTCTCCATTCAGTTGGGTGCCGGGTATCCCCGGATGAGCCCCGAACTGACTTGGCGAACCCCTATTTTTCATCCCAACATCTCCGCCAATGGCATCGTCTGCCTGGGAGGCTATTCCACGCACTGGGTTCCGAGTCTGCAACTGGATCAACTCTGCGGGATGCTCTGGAACATGATCCGTTACGAGAATTACGACGTCGAGAGTCCTTATAACCGCGAAGCGGCGACGTGGGTGCGCAGTCAGACCCAGTGGCGTTTTCCGCTGGACAGGCGAAGCCTATCGGACCTTCGTTCTCGAGCATCTTCCGAGCTTGCCCCTCGTGATCGCTCGACCCCCGAGGCCGCTTTCTCCACGCCGGACAAAGCTGCATCGGCGGAGAACAGGGCTGCATTCCTGGAAGACGAAGTCGTGGACGCCGAAGTTGTCGATTCCCCGAACGCTCGCCCCATCGTGCCTGAAATCCTGTTCCTCGACAATTGATTCATGTCCCATTCATGTCATCGTCGCCCTGGTTTATAGATGATCACGACCGCTACTCCCGACTGCGGCTTATTTCCTGGTGGGACCAACCGAAGTTGTCAGCGGCCCGGGTGCTGGTGGTCGGCGCGGGAGCCTTGGGGAACGAAGTCCTCAAGAATCTGGCCCTGGTCGGAGTGGGAGAGATTCACGTCGTCGACTGTGACCGGGTAGAAGAGACCAATCTGACTCGGTCCATCCTCTATCGCCAGGAGGACTGCGGTCATTCCAAGGCCCACGTCGCCGCTCGAATGATGCGGCAACTGAACCCGGACATTGCCGTGCACGCGATTCACGGCGACATCATCGCCGACGTGGGGCTCGGGCTGTTCCGCGACGTCGATCTGGTAATTTCCTGCCTCGACAACCGCGAGGCGAGACTCTGGGTAAACCGTCAATGCTGGAAGGTCAGTCGTCCCTGGATCGACGGAGGGATTCAGGAGATTGATGGAGTCGTCAAGGTCTTCACCCCTCCGAATAGCGCCTGCTACGAATGCGCGATGACAGAGAACGACTATCGGCTGATCAATCTTCGCTACAGTTGCCCCTTGCTGCGACACGAAGACCTGCTGGCGGGGAAAGTTCCCACGGCCCCGACCATTGCGTCGGTCATTGGCGGGCTGCAGGCCCAAGAGGCCCTGAAGATGCTCCACGGACTGGAAACCATGCCTGGCGAGGCCTTGGTATTCAACGGTGCCACCAATCAAACTTACCGGACACGACTTCCCTTTCGCGAGGACTGTTTGAGCCACGAGACTTGGGAGGTGACCGGTGAACTTCCACTTTCTCATCAGCAGACGGTGGCGGAACTCTTTGCCGCACTGTCCGAGCGGTCCGTCGAAGCCGAAACGCTTCTGTTGGAGCGAGACTTGGTGGTGGAGCTTCAATGCGAGCCGTGTGGATTTCGTCGCCAGGTCCTCAACACGACCTACCGCGTCCCGGTTCGAGAGGCATTCTGCCCTCACTGCCATCAACCAACCCGGCCCTGGACCGAGCACCGGGTCGATCGAGACTCGACTCTGTTCGGTGAGAAACTGGCACAACTCGGGATCCCGGCCTATGACATCGTTCGAGTAAGCTGTCGGGAGGGTGAGCAGTGTTGGTTATTGGCCGAGGATGGAGACCGACTGTCGCCGCAGGTGGATCATGAGGAGCCGGAATGCCATCCGAAGTCCCCCTCGTCGAAGGCCCCGGATATTCCAGCTCCCACACGACCATCAAGAGGGTAACTTCGATGGAACCCGACCAGGAGATGCAATTTGGGCAATTGGTTCACTCCGATCTTGCTGTCTTCCCGCGTCCCGATCAGCGGTCTGACTGGGCCGTGAGACCATGCGGCACCCTGCTGGCGGAAGATCTTCCGATCTTCCTCAAGTTGGATGTTCTGCTGGAAATGGTGCGGCATGCCTGCTCGAACGTACGAGTCGAATTGGGGGGAGTCATCCTGGGAGGGCAATATCTGGATGACCAAGGAGCCCCGTTCGTCGTCATCTCACACGCGCTGTGGGCGGAGTATTACCAGGCAACACGAGGGAGTTTCAAGTTCACCCATGAGACATGGGAAGCGATTACTCGAAAACGAGCCGATTTTCCTCCCGAGACTCAGATGGTCGGCTGGTATCACACGCATCCCGATTGGGGCGTGTTTCTATCCAGCATGGACTTATTTATTTGCAAGCACTTTTTCAACAAGCCGCTCGACGTGGCGATTGTCCTGGACCCAGTCCGTGAGGAACGTGGGATTTTCACTTGGAGACAAACCCCCGAGCGGCATATGCACCAGAACTCGGGTTTTTTTCTTTACTCGCAAACGTTAAGCTCCGAGGAACTTCGGCAGGTGCAAGTTCCATGGGGAACGGACCTCGCTCTCCCCTGCTCGAATCCTATCACCTCTGCTCCTGAGCCGACGGGCGAGGAGATGCTCCCGCCAGATCAGGGCGACATGC
Source organism: Pirellulaceae bacterium (assembly GCA_050485845.1). Lineage (GTDB taxonomy): Bacteria > Planctomycetota > Planctomycetia > Pirellulales > Pirellulaceae > JBJHCD01. Next base: position 2,869 of record JBJHCD010000484.1, read on the forward strand.
CATCGAGGCCGGGATCGTGAGCTTTGCCGCCTCTTTCCTCTTTCTGATCCTGTCCGTCTGGTTCTTCCTGACTTTGCTGACGCATGTCGTGGCGGGAGGAATCCGGGAGACGATGTGGCAAAAACTGGCAAATCGATTTAATGGACGAGCTATTTCTGGAGGATGGTTGCGGCGACCGCAATTGATCTTTCGGTATGGGGATACCCCCGTTGTGGTCAGGCCGACTCGACAACATCGCATGCGACACTGCACGGATATCTGGTTTGCATGGCCCGAATCGGATTGGACATTGCATATCTTTACCACTCAGCGTCCCCTTCCCCGTTCGGCCCTCCGGGGGCTCACGGCATTGCAAAACTCGCGTGACATCTTTTATCGCTATTTCGAGGTCTTCACGAACGATGTTGATCGGAGTCGCCAGATACTGGGCGAATCGCTCCGTTGGGAAATCCAGCAACTGAAGCAACCACCAGACATTCGCGATATCGAAGTCCGATGGCAGCGAGACTCGTTGTTGGTTCGCAAACAAATCAGCCGCAACGATCTGCAAGGGATGGAGCAGTTTATCCGGCGGGCCCTGCGAATCTACGACCAGTCGATGTTGATGCGTGCCGAGGGAATTGAGTTTGTCGGAGTCGAGGACTTGCCACTTGTGGACCGTGTCAACTGTCAAATCTGCGGCGAAGAGATTCTGACCGAGATGGTCTTCTGCCGTCAGTGCCAAACGCCCCATCACCGCGAATGCTGGGAATACTTTGGGCGATGTGCCGTCTTCGGTTGCCAAGAGTCCGAGTACTTTGTTCCCCGAGTTGCTCCACGGCGCGCGCCGGATCGTCGTGGCAGTCACCGAGGATCGCCGTGACATCTCGATCAGTCAGTCATCGGCTCGCAGGCGAGCCAGAGAGGCTGGACCGTTCATTTCGACAGCTGATCCGGCCGGCTAATCCGGCTTAAACTTCTCGCAAAAAAACATCACTCCGGCAAATCTTTCCGGCAAGTCTCGCCGGCAAATCTCGCAAGCCATCTGGCAATCAATCCGGCTGGAGGTGATGATCCTCTCTTCGTCACCCACGACGGGATGGACGGCATCTGAAAAAGCGGAGTTCGTCAATGAGCAGACGGCGGGGCAGAAGACATCCATTGCCACGTGGACAATCGATCCAGATGATCCCCATTTCGGCGGCTCATCGGGAGCGTTTTGAACGCTGTGCTCCCGCGGCGCTCATGCGGAGAAAGGCGGTGGGAACGCAGATCGGCCAGTCGATGGAACTCGTGCTGATGGGAAGCGTCCCGATCGTGGGCATGCTTCGCTTCGATTGGTCAGCCGGCGAACTGCTGATTTTCCTACTGGTCGGAACCTGGGTGAAGATCTTGTGTGACTTTTTGCGAGTTCTCATGATTCGCGGGCAGGTCGAGAAGTTAGCGGAAGCATCGTATGACGACTGGCATGTTTGGACCATGGTTGATGCTTTGCGGACAGGGCAGACAAAAGTACCGAAGAGCCATATCGAGGCGAAGTTTGCACCCTGGCCTGGAATCTTGATCGACTTCGTTTTCGGAGGGACCGCAACTCTGATCATTTGCATCGCCGTGGCCCAAGCCGACTCGGCATTCGGCAGCCCGGCACTCGAATCGTCCGGCGTGATGTGGAGCCTCCTGACACTGAACGCCTACCAAGTCTTATTGACCCTCGTCGAGATTCTCCGTCACCGCATCGGCAATGAATCAAGTGGCGTCGTGGCTTCCCCCGGGGTGCGGGAGATCGGCCTCTTCCTACTGATGTTTTTCGTGGTATTCGTCAGCCAATCGGAAGTGGCGAGCAGTCGCGTGGCCCAAGCCATCATGCTATCGGTCAATGGATTCTTCATCGCTTTCGGCCTCTTCGGAGTCGGGGCACTCGTGGCATTTCGGGGTGAGACGATCTGGCTGGAGAACTACCTTCGCGAGACCCGACCCTCCTCGTGAACCGAGTCTCCTCCGGCTTGGACCTCGGAAACTCTCCCGAGGGCACTCCCCGAACTCCCTCGGGCCGCTATGATGGCCCGAGAAAGGGTGATCCAGCTATGATGAAGATCTATACGAAGACGGGCGACGAAGGGGAGACGGGACTTTTTGCGGGGCCCCGAGTTTGGAAGGACGACCTCCGTATCGAGGCGTATGGAGTGGTTGATGAACTGAATTCGTTTCTCGGTTGGGCGCGAACTCAGCCTCTCTCACCCCACATCGACGCCGTGCTGGACCAGATTCAACATGATCTTTTCGCGGTCGGAGCGGAATTGGCAACTCCCGATCCGCGCCGGCACGGCACCGATTTAGCGG
>JBJHCD010000485.1:0-5183 GCA_050485845.1 Pirellulaceae bacterium
GGAAGCAGTGGCAGGTTTCGGAGTAATCCCGGCGTTCGATCCAATAGGTTCACCAGGTCAGTCGGTTTTGGAATGATGGGCGATGCGGACATTCCTTGTCGAAAGACGAGGCCGCGTCGGTGAAGTGTGATCGCTTACGGTGATCCACTTCGGTGCTGCGCGAAAAGCAGCACGCAAAGCGGGTGGAAATCCCGCACGTGGGGTTCGGACTTGCCAAAGGGCGAGTTCGTTCAACGCGGCTGGCGTGGGGAGCTTCCGTCTGGTGACAGGCGGGACCGGGACTGACTCTCCCGGCGACCATCGGCAAATCCGATGGCGGTGAATAGCTCAACCACGAAAGGCCCAACCGAATAAGTAAGGGAGGGCTTGCCAGTGAGATTCCAAGGAGACGTCGCCGAAGCGCGAACATCCCCGTGGGAGCGGTACCCCCAGCTTCTGGTTTCGTAGGGGGAAATCCGGCGCGAAAGCGCCGGGAAAGTGCGGCCAGTCGGAAGACGGCACGTACCCACGAGGGATCGGGCGGTAAGACGCCCTAGCAGCGTGACCTTGGAATCGAAGACCGACGCTAACGCAGGAACCACTGCGGCCTCCGGGGTTGGCAACCCGGTGCCTGGCTTTGTCAGCCGGGTGGAAGTAGCGGCAGGAAGCTGCCGAGAAAAGCCGTTGTGGGGGAGTGTGGCCTGAGTAGAACTCGGTGGAAACCGAGCGGTGTTTCGGGCGAAGGCTCGGACAATTGTCTCACCTCGGTGCGACAAATTGCGCGGCAAGGCAGTCGCGACCCGTCCGTCATCAGTCGGAGTGATGAACCGGCTGGCGGGAACGAAAGGGCTGAGGGGCTTTGAGGTCGCCGAGTCCTCGCGACTCACTAGGCGACCGAAGACCTCGTCGGGAGATGTATGGTGGATGCCTACGGGCATCGACTTCCTTGGTTGGCAGCAAATGCAGCTAAAGGTGATTGCTCGGAAGAGTGATTTCCTTTGGCGGCGAACAGACGACAGTCGCTACCCGTGCGTTTTGCGCTCGGTGAGTCGGCTGTCGAAGGTTCTGGACTGCGGGCACTATGGATTGGGCGGGTGCACAGAAGAAATCAGTGCACCACGGCTCCTCGTAGTGCCCGCTTGGTGAATTGGTGGCAGCGAGTGCAGCTCGTAGTCGGCTTTTGTATCGCCGATTGGCGAGCGTATTCCGCTGCCGCGCGATTACACTCATGGCCCATGAGGATTTCCTGGAGGAAACGGCCTTCGTGGGGTTGGCCGAGAACAAACCCCACACCTTGGTTTTCCATCTGGGCGAAACCTCGGATGCTACTGTTCGGTGGAGCCGAGATCAGCTTTCCACCCTGGGAAATACCAGCTTTCGGCTGTACTCGCAAACCACTTGCTTGCCTGGAGGAGGATGAAGTACCGCTGTGTGGCCAGTTCCCCCGAGGGGCTCGTTCAGCAAATTGCCGTCAGCTACCTGCGGCATGGGTACTGGTATTACGTCACGGGTCGAGTCAGACCGGACACGGACCTGGCCGCCCTCGACCGGAAGCTACTCGAAAAATACCAGATCGCCATCGGCGAACGGGAACGGACCGCCCGCAAGAGCCGAGGCCTGGCAAACCTACAGTACATCCGCTACCGAAACTGGTTTCTGCTTCTGGCGACCGATGGGCACCATCTTTTCAAGCAGGCAGAGAGAAAAGTGATTCAGGACTGTCGCCGAGTTCCCATCAAGTTCGAGGGCTACTCGATCAGCTACCGCCAGAGCGGAATCACTCCCGCCGGTGGTGGACTTCGGAAGTGGCACGCCTGCGTGCGGATTGACAATCCTACCTTCAAGCAGCTCAAGACCTTCCTCCTGGACCGAGCTTGTCACCGCTCCGTGGAAAACCTCTCGAGGGACTTCGCCCGAGTTCCGTATGCTCGTTACGCCCCCGTTCGCAGACAGCTCCTGACAATCCTTCGAGCGGTAAATGACGCCCGGGCACGGGTGGGCTTTGACCCCGTGCCGGTATCCGCTTTGAGGTTACGGCGGCAGATCATCCAGCCATTCATGCCACCGGCCGTGCAAGTTGCTGCGGACGACCATGTGAAGCAGGGTTGAACGTGACATGAGAGTCTCCTCCTGTCATTGGCGAACTGCCCTACAGCAACCCAGCTTCCTCGATGCTGTAGTATCCGTCGCGAGTCAGGATCAGGTGGTCCAGGACCTGAATGCCTAGGAGGTCGCCGATTTCCTTCAGCCGAGTCGTCACGGCCTTGTCGGCCGGGGAGGGCTCAAGACTTCCGCTCGGATGATTGTGCGCCAGGATAATCGCGGTGGAAGCTGTCATGAGTGCCACGGCGAAGACCAGTCGGGGATCGATCCTGGCGGCGTTGAGCCCCCCACTGGCGACCTTCACCCAGCCAATCGCCTGGTGATTACCATTCAGACAGACGAGCAGTACCTCCTCGATCAGTTCCAGTGTGTCCGGGTTCCAAATGGCCCGCAGGTATTCGACCACATCGGCTGGCTGCCTGACGTTGGTTCGCTGGCTGACCTTGGTCCTACTCTTGTATACGGCACGAATCTCGGCGAGTTTGGGGCTGCGTTCAAAGTCCTTGAGTCGAATAATGGCGTAATTCTCCGCGTTGGCTGGTTACTCAGAGTCGGGAATGGCTCATTCCCCAAGGCCCGCGAATGAAGGGAGGCACCCTCGATTCATTCCGCTGTCGGCCGGCACCTCGGCCCCACGGCTGGTCAAGGTGGAGCCTTTCGCGAGAGCGAAAGCAGCAGCGGAGGCTGCCAGGCCGAAGCGGACCTTGACGCCGTGGCAGGATGAGAACTGCCGGCCAGCGGACAGTTGTTGTTCATTCCGCGTTAGGGATGTGCATGGTGCGAAGCAGTCCGGGTTTACCCGGGCCGAGTGGCAACGGAGCCCGGAGCAGCCCGACCCGGAGGGTAACGCCCGAGTGCCGGATTCTTTAGAATCAAAGCCTGTTTGCCGGGCCCTGCCACTCTTGCCACTCCGCAAAACCAGCCCTTTCAGCGGGGTCGTTGCGACTCACTGCAACTATTGGTAAGGTCTCGGCATATTGAACACCCGTATCCGCTCCTTGGGGAGGCGAAGTGATGTTACGTAGGGAGGGGTTACTGAGAGTGAAGGAAGCGGCGGAACTCTTGGGCGTGTGCCCAAACACGGTCCGTGCCTGGGGGGCACAGGGGAAGATCCCGGAATTGCGTCACCCCATCAATAACTACCGTCTCTACCGGCGAGATGATTTGGAAGGCTTGCTGGATCCGCTACGGCTTCCAAGCGCGGGTCCGAAAACAGAATTCAACGGCAGGTAGCTGCGGTGGCCCCACTTGAAGACATTATTCGCGGAACGACGGTGAAGGGAATCCTTCCAGATGCCCTCGTAAAGGTCGTCGACGTCCGCTGGATTGGAACACTGGCGATTGAGGTAACCTACAAGGACTCAAGCGGCAAGCTCGGTAGCGAACTGCTCTACCGCGACCGTGAATCGACGCTCGAAGTCTCCGCCGTGGGACAGCCTTGGAGCTTTGATGGTGACGGCAGTCTTTTCAGGCTGCTTTCGGAGGCCAATCGAATCCGCCTGGCCCATCTTTTCGATCCATTGTTGGCCGTTCACACTTCCCTCGTCGAGCCATTACCCCATCAAATAACCGCCGTGTATAGCGAAATGCTTTCTCGGCAGCCTTTGCGTTTTCTCTTGGCCGATGATCCCGGTGCGGGCAAGACAATCATGACCGGACTTTTCATCAAGGAGCTCATTGCGCGCGGTGACCTGCAACGTTGTCTGATCGTATGTCCGGGAAATCTCGTTGAGCAGTGGCAGGATGAATTGGATCGGAAGTTTCATCTGCCGTTTGAGATCATGACGAACGATGCTTTCGAGGCAGCCCGAACCGGAAATTGGTTCCAGGAGAACTCACTGGCCATATGCCGCCTGGACAAACTTAGCCGCAACGAAGACATCCAGGCGAAGCTTGAGCAGACCGATTGGGATCTGATTGTCTGCGACGAATCGCATAAACTCAGTGCTACCTACTTCGGGAATGAGGTCAAGTTCACCAAACGTTATCGACTCGGCCAATTGCTTTCGACGCTCACGCGGCATTTCTTGCTGCTTACGGCCACGCCTCATAATGGGAAAGAAGCAGACTTCCAGCTGTTTATGGCGCTCCTTGACGGTGACCGCTTTGAGGGTAAGTTCCGGGATGGCGTCCATGTGACCGAAGCCAGTGACATGATGCGACGTCTGGTCAAGGAACAGTTACTCAAGTTTGACGGAACACCTCTGTTTCCCGAGCGTCGCGCCTATACGGTGAGCTACTCCCTATCTGATGGAGAAGCGGAACTCTACAAGTACGTTACCGACTACGTACGCGAAGAGTTCAATCGAGCCGAGGCACTCGAGAATGAAGGTCGCAAGGGAACAGTAGGCTTCGCACTCACAATACTCCAGCGTCGATTGGCATCGTCGCCCGAGGCCATCTTCCAATCGTTGCGTCGTCGTCGTGAGCGCCTCGAGAAGCGTTTGCGGGAAGAGCAGCTCTTGAAGCGGGGAGCTGAAGTGGGACTCGACCTCACGATCGGGCTTCCTTTATTGACGACCGATGACATCGATGATCTGGATGATGCCCCGGACGCCGAAGTGGAAGATGCGGAGGAACGCGTCGTTGACCTAGCATCTGCTGCAAGGACAATCGCGGAACTCAAGGTGGAAATCGCTCATCTGCAGGAATTGGAACAAACGGCGCTACGGGTCAGACAGTCGGGAGCCGACCGCAAGTGGGATGAACTCTCGAAACTGCTCCAAAACAATAGCGAGATGTTCGACACTTCTGGGCACCGACGTAAACTGGTGATCTTTACGGAACACCGAGACACTCTGAATTATCTCACCGAAAGAATCGGTGCCTTGCTCGGGCGTCCCGAAACCGTGGTGACCATCCATGGCGGTGTGGGTCGTGAAGAGCGCCGAAAAGCGGAGGAGTCCTTCAAGCATGACAAGGATGTCGAAATCCTGGTCGCCACGGATGCAGCTGGAGAGGGTATCAATCTTCAGCGAGCTCATCTGATGGTCAACTACGACCTTCCATGGAATCCCAATCGACTTGAGCAGCGTTTTGGACGCATTCACCGCATTGGTCAGCAGGAAGTTTGCCACCTCTGGAATCTGGTTGCCAAGGAG
>JBJHCD010000486.1:0-5181 GCA_050485845.1 Pirellulaceae bacterium
GGTTCACTTTGTTCGGCTGCCGTCGGGGGCGCGTCTTCGGATGGGCGATGCGCGAGGACACGGCGGATGCTGGCCAGCAGATCTTCGTACTTGACCGGCTTGAGGAGATAGTCGGCGATTCCCAAGCGGACACTTTCGATGGCCGTGGGAAGAGAGGGGACGCCGGTGATGACGATCAGCGGGATATGGGGCCACTCGGTTCGACCTTGCCGGAGCAGCTCCAGCTTCAGATTGCCCGGCATGTTCAAATCGGAGATGATCAGGTCGAACGGTTGGCTGGCCAACTGCCGCAGGGCCGCATTCCCATCGGCCACGCATTCGCAATCATACCCCGCTTTCCGCAGCAGTTGCCCGGTGGTTTGGAGGAACAGGGGTTCATCGTCCGCAATCAGGATTCGCGGCCGGGAGGTTGGCGTATTCATTCGCGTTCGTCGAACGAGCGATGGGGTTCGGTAGCTGAATCGAGGCCCGTCAACCGGCGGGGGAGTTTGATTTGGACTCGAGTTCCTTGCTTGGGTGGGCTGATCACGACGATGCTCCCCCCCATGGCTTCGACCAGGCTCTTGGAGACCGACAGCCCCAGCCCCATTCCGTGGCGAGACGTTTCTGATTTGCTGCTGAAGAACGGCTCAAAAATCTTCTCGGCGATTCCCTCTGGGACTCCGGGGCCTTGATCGGTGACGGTGATTTCCGTCTGGTGGGGAGAGGTCGAGAAAGCGATGGTCACTTGGCCGCCGGGGGGGGAGGCTTCGATGGCATTCTTCACCACGTTCAGCAGAACTTGGATCAGCTCCCCTTCTTTCAGGACGACTTCGGTCGGACGCAAGTCTTCGTACGGCTGGCAGTTCTGGCTCTCGGCGACCACGGCGATCTGAGCCGTTGTGGCAAGAGGTTCGGTGAGGACGGTCACGTTGGAGGCCGCTCGCAGGAGATCGAATTTCCGTGGGGGCTGCTGACTGGGCCGATACAGCTGATGCATTTGATGCGTGATCGAACTGATCCGTTCGATCTCGCCATCGATCAATTCCAGCAATTGGTAGTTCTCGTCGTCGGGAGAGAGATTGCTCTTGAACAGGGCGAAGGCGTTACGAATTCCGGCCAGTGGGTTGTTGACTTCATGAGCCACGCTGGCGGCCATTTGGCCGAGGGTGGCGAGTGCCTCCATTTTGAGGCGTTGTTCTTCTAGCTGAGCGATCTTGGCTGTCCGTTCTTGGACGAGTTGTTCCAGATGTTGGTTATGTTGGCGGAGCTGTTCGCGGAGCCGTCGGCGTTCGCTGATATCCCGCACGCTGGCTCGAAAGCCGAGATGTCTGCCGGACTGGTCGTACATCGGTTGCCAGGAGACGGCGGCCCAGCGAGTCAATCCGTCGCGGCGTTCGACTTGAAACTCGGCATCGTTCCCACTTCCTCCGGCCTGAGCGTCGCGCATCACGTCGGCCATCTTTTGCCGATCGGAAGCCGCGACCATCGGGAGGGGATAGTCGAGCATTTGCAGGCATTCTTCGGGACGATACCCCGTAATCCGCTCGACCGCCGCGTTCACCCACACCAGCCGTCCCGTCGGCTCGTGCCAGCTTTCCCAATCGTAAGTGCAGTCGGCAATCGCTCGAAAAACCTGGTTTTCGATCTGCCGCCCGTTCGGAGACTGGTTGTCGGAGAGTTGTTCCATGGCGGTAGTGTACCATTCTTTCGCGGCCAGGGGAGAGAATGGAGTGATCGGTCGAGTGTTCCCGAATCCCGGGCCTGGGGTGGGGGAGCACGTTTTCCACGAAAGGTGACTTGCCCGCTCATTGCTGACCGATACGAGCCGTCATGGGCCAGCCGCCGCTTCCGAAAAAAGCTTGATTGGGGACGCTCCGAACACTATTCTCAATGGTCCGGCCAACGATTGGGGTGAGTGGTGTTACTCGAGGACGCTTTCCCGAGCAGTTGGCTGCCCGATTCGTGGACGTCTCGCCCGAAGTCGGAGCATTACCGATGACCACGCCATCCCAGCCTCCAGGGTTTGCGAACGGTTCGGAGAGTTACGGCATCGATCAGCTTTGCGATGCATTCGAACGGCTCTGGCTGGCCGGCAACCGTCAGCCACTCGAAACATACCTTGCCACCGTCGCGACGGGGCTCCGCAAACGAGCGTTCCACAATCTGTTGCTGGTGGAAATTGAACTCCGTGGGCGAGACGACGAGCTCCCTTCCGTCGAGGAGTATTTACGCCGATTTCCGGATGAGGCGACCCTGATTCATCAGGTCTTTCGAAACCTGGCGGACGACCGCTCGACCGTCCTCATCGCCGATGCCGACGCCGGAGGAAGTTGCCAGTGCAGCGGGAGTTTACGCGAGACGGCTTCTCCCATGAGCGAGGATCTGTCCGAGCCGCTGCAGCTACCAGGATATACGCAACTCCGCGAGGTGGGTCGCGGCGCGATGGGGAGGGTTTATGCCGCGATTCAGGAACCGCTCGGCCGAACCGTGGCAATCAAGACGATCTGGGCCGGCACGTTCGCTTCCCAGGAAGATGTGGAACGGTTTCGGGCCGAAGCCGAGTCGGCGGCCAAACTTGACCATCCGAATATCGTTCCCATCCACGAGGTGGGACGGCATGGCAATTTGCATTACTTCACGATGTGTTTCGTCGAAGGAGATACCCTGAAGGATCGGATCGCCGAGCGCGGATTGACGGGAAGCGAGTCGGCCCAACTGGTCGCCACGCTGGCCGAAACCGTGGAATACGCGCATGGCAAAGGGATCGTTCATCGCGACCTGAAGCCCGCCAACGTGTTGATCGATTTAGCGGGCCGTCCCAAAATCACGGATTTTGGACTGGCCAAGCGAATCGAATCGGACAGCGAGCTAACCGCCACCGGACAGGTGTTGGGAACGCCCAGCTACATGCCTCCGGAACAGGCCGTCGGCGACGGTGGTCGGATCGGTCCCCATAGTGACGTCTACGCGCTGGGGGCCATCCTCTACGCCTGCCTCACGGGCCGACCGCCGTTTCAGGGGACCAACGTTGTCGAGACGCTTAAGCAAGTGACGGGACGCGAGCCGGTTCCCCCGCGTCAATTGGAGCCAACCATCGATCGGGACCTGGAGACGATTTGTCTGAAGTGTCTCGAAAAAGAACCAGCGAAGCGATATGCGACGGCCGCGGAACTCGCGTTGGACTTGCGACGTTTCGTCGGTGGGCACCCGATCATGGCTCGCCCCGTGGGGCGCCTGTCGCGGTCCTGGAGGTGGTGCCGTCGAAATCGGTCCGTGGCCATCCTGGCCGCCAGCGTCGTTCTGCTGATGGCCCTTGGGATCACGGTCGCCGGCACGTTGGCGGTTCAGCAAAAACGAGTGGCCACCACCTTGCAGTCGGTTCTCGCTCAGGCCCAGCGCGATCACGCCCTGTCGATCTGGGACCGCGCCCGGCAACTCTGCGAAGAGGGGCGAATTGGTTATGGACTTTTGATCTTGGCGAAGGCACTCGAGGCGGTGCCCGAAGGTCCAGAGGACGCGAACCTGCGTGATGCCATCAAAACCGATCTGGCTGGCTGGCACCGCCATTGCCACACGCTCCAGAACGTCTTCGTGCACCCGGACAGGGTCCTGGCCCTAGCCTGCAGTCCCGACGGGGCGCTGGCGGTGACCGGTTGCGCGGATGGCTTCATTCGAGCGTGGGCGTTGGAGACGGGCGAGGTCCATTGGATAAGCCTGGCGCATCACGGAGGGGTCACCGCATTGGCCTTCGCCGGAAGTCAGAACTTGCTATCGGGAGGCTCGGATGGCCAGGTTCTGATTTGGGAGGCCGCCAGTGGAAATCCGATGGGAATGCTAGAGGGTCATGAAAACGGAATCCAATGCATCGCCGCCAGCCCGGATGGCCAATGGGTGCTGGTGGGGGGAGCGGACTATGAAACGCGACTTTGGGACCAGGTGACTCGCACTTGCCTCGAACGCTGGCTGCATCCGGGGCGGGTCATGACCGTCGGGTTTAGCCCCGATGGTCGGTTGTTCTTCATGGGAGGAGAAGAAGCGAGCGGAGGACCGGGGGAATTCCATCTGCATGAAACGGATTCCCGCCAGCGGGTGCCAATCGATTTTCGCCATCAAGCGGCGATGACCGTTCGTTCGGCCGCCATTAGCAACTTTCGCGGCGAAACGCTCATCCTAGGGGACGATAATTGGGAAACCATGTTCTTCGATCTCTCGAGCGGGCGGAGGATGTTGACCACCGACTACGCGCGGGGCCGGGTGAGTGCCATCGCCGTGGCGCCTCGCGGCGCGACGGTACTGGTCGGCGCCGAGGATTCCCAACAGGTCATGCTCTGGGACCTCCGGGCCGTGCGCCGGCAATGGACTGCTCAGCAAGACGGCGGCATCACTTTGGTCGGACAGGGCGGCGGTGTCCCCAGTCCGCTGCTTCCCGCTTTATCTCACCCCCGAGCGGTCACGGCGGCCGCCTTCGTCCCTCCGGTGGGACGCCAGTTCCTGACCGCTTGCGAGGATGGCTGCGTGCGCCTGTGGCGACAAGCTCCCGGTCCCTCCATCCGCGTCCTGGAGCATGCCCCCAAAACTCCGCAGCATCGGAATCGGGAGCATGTGGTGCGGGCCACGGCTATCCATCCATCGCAGCCCCTCGGGGCCACGGCAGGGGAAGATGGTCGAGTGATCCTGTGGGATTTGCGAACCGCGGAAAGCAACGGATCCCCGCTCCAGGCAAATACTCCCTTGCGATCCGTCGAATTCACGCCGGACGGCCGCGCCGTCGTGACTTGCGGAAAGGACGGCCGCGTCCGGGTCTGGGACCTGCAAACTCGCGAACTGATTCTACAGCCCGAGTTGCCGATCACCGGTGCCAGCAGCATCAGTATCGGTTTGAGCCGAAATGAGATTCTGGTGGGAAGGATGTCCCGCGCCGAACGATGGGACCTCGACACCGGTATCCGCGTCGGACCGGTTTTCCAGCATCGAAAGGAAAATGTCGAGCTGAACCTAGAAACGGTGATTGCACCGAATCATGAACGCTTCCTGACTACTGCCGAAGATGGCACGGCAAGGCTTTGGGATCCGAGTGGGAGAATGCTCGCGGTACTCGACCACCAAAACACCGCGCGAGGCGGTGGCTTCAGTCCGGACAACAACCTGATGGTGACTGCCAGTGACGACCGAACCGCGCGGGTCTGGGATGCCGATACC
>JBJHCD010000487.1:0-5179 GCA_050485845.1 Pirellulaceae bacterium
GTTGGTCACCGCTTGAGGTGAAACGGCGTTCACGGGGCCCGAGAGGCTTGAATGCCGCAGGGCGAAGTCGATAACCTCGACGAGGTCATCCAGGGCAATCCAGCTGAAATACTGCTTGCCGCTCCCCATCACCCCACCCGCTCCCAGGCGGAAGGGGAGAAGCATTTTTGCCAGGGCGCCCCCTTTCGGCGAAAGCACCACGCCGATTCGCAGTTTGATCACGCGAATCCCCGCTGCCTCGGCCGCTGCCGTCGCCGCTTCCCAAGCGACACAGACATCCGCCAGGAAATCGGTTCCCGGGGAATCGGACTCCTGGCAAATATCCGCTCCTCGGTCACCGTAGTAGCCGATGGCCGAGGCGGAGATCAGCGTCTTGGGGCCGTCGGTCATGCGTGCCAAAGTCTCGGCGAGTAGCCGAGTTCCCTGGACTCGGCTCTCGCGGATTCGAGCCTTCTTGGCCGAGTTCCACCTCCCTTCGGAGATGTTCTCGCCGGCCAAGTGCACGAAAGCGTCCACGCCAGTTAGCCGGCTTTCATCCAGTCTGCCCTGCTGGGGGTCCCAGGTGAGGCTATCCGGGGAAGCGGCGGAGCGAGTGACCGCGAGCACCTCGTTACCTTGTCCTCGGAGTGACTCGGTCAGTTGCTGCCCCACCATCCCGCTGGCTCCACTGATCGCGACCTTCATGTCTCTTACCCCCCTTCAGGAAGTTTTCGATCCAAATCGTTCATTTCTCTCTTCGAAATGTTCTAGCAAGCTCCCCAAGGGCTGCCAACGGTCGAAGTCGAGTAATCCCAGTAAAATCAACCACTTAAAGATTTTGATCCGAGTGCCAACTTGCCGTTTCTGTTCCAGCGCTACAATGTCCGAGTGCGAAAATCGTTCAAACCATGCATGTCCCAAGGGACGGACTGTTCCGGGTTGCTATCCGAGAGATCGGAGGTGTCATTAAGCAAAACCCCTTCCGGCTTTGCTCGGCCCCAGAATCCCTCGGAACGACTCTCCCACGAGACGACTGGCGTGGCGACGAACCTTTTCCTTATTGCGGTTACTTTCACTCAGTCTAGTTGGCCCCCCAGTATCCCCCCAGGAGTTTCGCTCAATGGCCTCTTCTCTGCCGCTACTGGAAGACCGTGAATTACGCCTGGCCCGTAACGGGTGGGCAGGTTCGATGTTGGCGGTGGTGATTGGGATTGTCATTTGGGCGGGGCATCTCGGAGGGGCCCGAGCGACCGACGACTGGAATCAATGGCGTGGTCCGAATCGTGACGGTACCTACACAGGGCCCACGTGGCCCGAGGGGTTGGATGAGTCACGACTGGGGGCTCAGTGGCGAGTGGAGTTGGGGCCGAGCTACTCGGGGCCCCTTGTGGTCGGTTCGCGGGTTTATGTCACGGAAACTCGGGAGAAACGGTGGGAGGTTGTTTCAGCGTGGGATCGCCAGCAGGGAAGGAAGATCTGGGAAACGCAGTGGGAAGGTTCCATGTCCGTTCCTTTTTTCGCTCGAGCAAATGGAGATTGGATCCGATCGACTCCGGCTTATGATGAGGGGAAGCTGTACGTTTCCGGGATGCGAGACGTGTTGGTTTGTTTGGACGCGGAGTCGGGCGTGCAGGTGTGGCGGCGGGACTTGAAGGACGAGCTGAAAACACCGCTTCCAGCTTTTGGATTCGTCTGCTCTCCGCTGGTGGAAGAGGACGCGTTGTACGTTCAAGCCGCCGCTTCGCTCCTGAAGCTCGACAAGAGGACAGGGGAGACGATCTGGAGGACGCTCGAGGATGGAGGAGGAATGTATGGCAGTGCCTTCTCATCCCCCTACCTCACTCAGCTGAGTGGCCGTCGGCAGCTTTTGGTTCAGACGCGGGAGAAGCTGACGGGAGTCTGTCCGGAGAGTGGCGAGGTACTTTGGGAGCAGAAAGTTCCCGCCTTCCGAGGCATGAACATTTTGACTCCCACCGTGCACGGAGATGGTGTTTTCACGAGCAGTTATGGTGGAAAGTCGACGTTCTATCGAGTTATTGAGGAGGGGGGTGCTTGGACTGTGAATGAGGCTTGGACGAACAGGACGCAAGGTTACATGTCCTCTCCGGTGATCATTGATGGTCACGCCTATCTGCATCTCCGCAACCAGCGGTTCTGCTGCATTGATCTCTCGAGTGGCAAAGAGGCTTGGATCAGCGAGACGTTCGGTCAATACTGCAGTTTGATTGCCCAGGGGGATCGCATCCTGGCGCTGGATGAGCGGGGGGATCTGTTAATGATCCGAGCGACACCGGAGCGGTTCGAGCTGATGGATTCCCGAAAAATCAGCACCGATTCCGCGTGGGCTCACCTTGCCGTCTCCGACGGCCAAATCTTCATCCGCGAGCTTAACGCCCTCGCCGTCTTCTCCTGGCGTGATTAGTTCCCATCAGTGTCGGGCAACTCCGTGTCGGGCGATTCGTCGGTGTCGATCGGCTCTTCCGCACCTCCTCCGAACTCATCGTGCAAGCGGCTGACCCAATGCTTTGCCGCTCGGAGTGATTCCTGATTATCGTCGTTCGAATTCGCCTCTTCGCCACCAGCAGAACCAGACGCTGTGCCGTGCCGCGCGACGAGCTCCGCATAGATCTGAAAGGCTGCCTCCGGATCGTCCGCCAATTCCCGGGAGGCGAGAATGAATTCCTGCTGAATCGGCGGGAGGTACTCGAGCCCGCCCTTCTGCCGCGCCTCGCGCTCCAGTCGCCTCCAAAGACGGTGAGCATCGTGGTCCACTCGCCACATTCGAACAGAGACCTCTCGCGGATCTTTCGGATAGTGCCGGAGAAACTCGTCCATCGATCGGCGCGCGTCCATGTAGTCCCCTCGATCTCGTTCCACAATGACCGCCCGAATACGCTCGTAGAGCTTGTCGGGAGCGGGGGGACGAGTGAAGTAATAGCCGAGCGAAATCAAGACCAACAGAGCGAACACCAAACCAGCCGTGGAAACAACATGTTCCGAAAGCCATGTCCGCGGAGATTCGTCCTCGTCCCGGTCACGGCTGGCCTTCCGACCACGCTTCACTTCCGTGAAGTGAGTCCCCGGGCCACGTTTCGTCTCCGTTCCATGTTTCGTGGGCATCTCCTGAAGTTGGTATTCTTCCCCTCGCTGTCCCGTGACGATAGTCTCGTCCTGCCAGTTTCCCCGCAGTTGCGGTGCCGGGGACTTGGTCACCGGCGATTCAATGCGGGTCTCCTCCCCCTGCTTCACCTCCTCTTCCGGTTCCAGCGGGAGAATCCGAGTGGGCGCGTCGGGTTCCGCCGGCGACTCATCCTCCAGCTTGGTCGCGGCCGCCAAGCCATGCAGCATCGATCGCAACCGTTTGGATAGGGCCAGCGGCGTCGCAATCCGCTCGGTCGGATCCCGCCTCAACAATTGCAGCACAATCTCTTCAAACTCCACCGGCAGCGAAGGGAGATGCTGACTAAGGGGAAGGGGATCTTGCTGCTGCATCTTGTACAGAATCTGCGTCACACTTTTTCCGGTGTAGGGGGGCTTGCCCGTGAGGAGGGCATACAGCACTCCTCCCAAGCTGTAGAGGTCCGAACGGGCCGTGACGCCTCGCCCCTCGGCCTGCTCGGGTGACATGTAGTCGGCCGTTCCTATCACGCCCCCCGCGGAGGTCAAATTCGTGGCGCCGAAAAACTTCGCGATCCCGAAGTCGGTCAGTTTGATCACCCGCTCCTCGGTCCATAGCAAGTTCGCCGGTTTCAGGTCCCGATGAATCACTCCATGATCGTGAGCGTGCTTCAAAGCGGCACAGACCTGAATGGCAATCTCGGCTACCTCCTGCCAGGGAAGCCTCCCCTGTTGGGTCAAGGCGTCGTGCAAGTTGATCCCCTCCACCAGCTCCATGCTGTAGAAGAGCAAACCATCCTGCTCGCCATAGCCGATCAAACGGACGATATTGGGATGTTGAAGCTGCTTGAGCGTCTCGATCTCTCCCGCAAATCGCCCCCGAAACGCTTCGTCCTCGGCCAGTGTCAAGGAGAGGATCTTGACCGCGGCACGCTCCCCCGTCTCGGAGTGCACCCCTTCATAGACAGCTCCCATGCCGCCGCGGCCCAGCAGGCGGAGAATTCGATAAGGACCAAGTTGTTCCAGTGGCATTGATGGACGGCTTCTCAGGCTAATAGGTGCAAAAGGCTCCCAGCAGCGACTGCTTCAATGTATGCCGTTCGGCCCGTCAGTGAAACCGCCGCTGGTTGCGATGGGCCGGATTCTCCTGGACCATCCGGCGAGCCGTCCGTAATCGTTGGGCGAGGTCATCGAGCCGCTGGACGACCAGATGTATGACCCCTTCATGGGATTGGACCCGCCCCTGGGCGATCCAAGCGGGACTGCGGCGAGCCACCTGATCATGACGTTCCCAGACTTGAGGGTGAACGACCAGGTTGGCCGCGCCCGTCTCATCCTCGAGTGTCACGAAGGTAATTCCCTTGGCGGTCCCAGGACGCTGCCGCAGCAGCACCAGCCCCGCAATCCGAACACTTTCTCGCGCCTCGAATTCCGCCAACTGGGAAATGGTCCGAATTCCCTGTTGACGCAGGGCCTCGCGATAAAAGGCCAACGGATGGCCTCGCAGCGAGAGACTCGAAGTCCGGTAGTCCGCCAGCACCTCCTCCTCTTCACTCATCCGAGGCAACCAATTCAATTCACTTTCCCAGGCCAGACCACCTCCCGCTCCACTGGATTCCTCCGAAGCCGCATCGCCGAACAGGGGCAACTCACGACGGCGACTCTCTTGGCCGAGTGCCTGCCAGAGAGCAGCGCGCCGATTTCCCACCAGGCTGTCCAAGGCACCCGCATCGGCCAATTGCATGATCACCGATTGACCCAAGTCCGTTCTTCGCTGAAGATCCTCCACCGAACGAAAAGGACCCTGCTGACGGGCCTGCGTGATTTGCCGAGCCGCCGCGCGAGAAAACCCCACGATCAGCCGCAACCCTAGTCGCAAGGCAGGAACCAGATTCCGCGGATCCGGGATGGAGCGATCCGAGCGTCCTGGGTCCTCCGAGCCCTCAAGGCCATCCCCCGATTCCTCCCGGTACTCGAGCGTGCAGTCCCAGTCGCTCGACAAAACATCCAGCGGAAGAACTCTTCCTCCCCGATTGACCAGCTCCTGAATGAGTTGAGCTGGTCGATAGAAGCCCATCGGTTG
>JBJHCD010000488.1:0-5176 GCA_050485845.1 Pirellulaceae bacterium
ACTTTGGAACTGGTGCAAGCCGATGGTCAGCAGGTCGCCTGAGTCGGCTTTGTCAGATGGAGCCGCCGCGAGCGACGTCTCTTGCCGTGATTGTTCCAATTCGGACATCGTGAATGCTCAACCCCCTCCGACCAGCGTCACCAATTCCACTCGGTCCCCGTCCCGCAGCACCGTCTCGGCGTGACGAACCCGAGGGACGACTTCTTCATTGACTTCCACGGCGACGCTGCGAATTTTGTCCAGTTGTTCCAGCAACTGGGCCACTGTCAGCGGGGCCGGGACCTCATACGGTTGGCCGTTCAATTGAATCCGCGCGGGCATCACCCTCTCCGTATCGCTGGCTCGCCTGGGAGCCGATGGCTCTCTCCGTTACTCGATAATATCCGGGTTTCGGGCCTTGGCGACATCCAGCAGCACCAGTGCCCCACGCTGCGGTCGTCCGGCGGCGGCGGCGGTGCGATTCCAGGGGATGCCATATGCGGCGATGTTGCCGGTGTTCGTGTCGCAGACATAGACGACACTACCGGCGGGACGAGCGATTGCGGCCCCTCGGAGGAAATCGACTACCCCGGTCACCAGGGCATATTTCGTTTGCTTTCCCTGCTCGACGCCCAATGCCGCGATGACGTTTGTCCGATAGTGGGCGAAAAAGACATTGGGGCCGCGGGGATTGAGCACAAAACATTGGAGTTCCCCGGTGATGAAGTCGAGTACAAACAGGCCCTCCTGTTCATCCACCAGACCCGTGGCCATGGCCATCGTGTCGGCTCCATGCGATCCCGCGGCTCGCACCAAGGTTTCCCGCAGAAGTTGGCTGTCCGAGGGGGAGTCGCCCTGTTGAACTCCCATCAGGTAGGCAACCAGCAGCGCGGCGGAGAAGAGCATTCCGGCCGTGAGTCCCCCTACCCAACCCCAGGGAACGGTTCGCGGGGAGGCCGACGGGGGCTCGGCCGGCGGCTTTGAATCCAACTGCTGGTGAGCCAGATCGTGCTCCGGCGACGGTGACGGGGCCGACGACCCAGGAAATTCAAACGCCTGGTGCGGATCTTGCGGAGTATTCATGAATCTGTTCTCTCCTCGGCGGTGGCGTGGCGCGGTCTCTGGTGGAGGTGACCTCGGGGCGAGCCTCGAAGTGAGTATCGCGATGGTGGGGCCGATCCAGAGCACCATTTAGTGTAATGAACGGTAACTTTCCGTGTCCATGGCATGCGACCTGAAACGCCGCTCTACATCATTGGCGAGCTGGACGGCATCTGTTACAACCGTACACGCATTGTAACCCCACATCGGTTCCCTTCGTGCTCCCGACGGCGGAGCATCTCGCGGAATTTTTTCCCGAACGTCCGGCCCACGCCCAGTGACCAACCGACTTCAACGACCAGGCAACCTGTAACACCGGAGCAAGCACAATGCCGACCAATGGTGATCTCAATCGCAAACTTCGCATGGCTCTCGTCGGTGGAGGACGAGGTTCGTTTATCGGCCGCGTCCATTGCACCGCCGCCGTGCTGGACAATCGAGCGGCCCTCGTGGCTGGTGCCCTCTCCTCCGATCCCCAGCGGGCTCGCGAGTCGGCGGGGGACTACGATATTCCCGCCGACCGGGCCTACGGTTCCTACCAGGAGCTGATTGAAGAAGAGCGGAAACGGCCGGAGGACGAGCGAGTTGATTTCATCTCGGTTACCACCCCCAATCATACGCACTTTGAGATTGCCAAGGCGGCCGTGGAGGCCGGGTTCAACGTCGTTTGTGACAAGCCCATGACCTTCGATTTGGCTCAGGCCGAGGAACTGGCCAAGGCCGTCGATGCGTCACCGGTCGTCTTTGCCCTCACGCACAATTACACGGGTTACCCGCTGGTCCGCCAGGCTCGAGAAATGATTCTGAATGGGGACCTGGGGGAAATTCAAGCCATTCGCGTATGTTACATCCAGGGCTGGCTGCGAAAGCGGATTGAGGCCGAAAACCAGAAACAGGCTTCCTGGAGGACCGATCCGTCCAAGAGCGGCGCCGCGGGGTGCTTCGGTGACATCGCCACCCACGCCTATAACCTGGCCCGCTACATGACGGGCCTCCTACCGGCTGAAATCAGTTGCCACTTGAAGACGTTCGAATCGGGGCGTCAGCTGGATGACTATGGAACGGCCATCGTGCGGTTCGCCAACGGAGGGCTCGGAACCGTCACCGCCTCCCAGATCAGCCATGGACGCGAAAACGACCTGTTCATTGAAATTGACGGGACCCAGGGAGCCCTCCAGTGGCGGCAGGAGGAACCCAATGTGATGATCGTGCGGAAGAATGGCGAGCCGCACAAAATGTACACTCGCGATCCAAACGCCCCCTACATGAACGCCTCGGGGGCAGCCGCCTGCCGCCTCCCGAGCGGCCATCCCGAAGCCTTCTTCGAGGCCTTTGCCAACGTCTATCGAGCCGCCTATGACGACATGGCTCTCCGCTCGACCGGCGGCACATTCGAACGGCGCGACACCATCTACCCCAACGTTCATGACGGCGTGGAAGGAATGCTGTTCATCCAGCAATGCGTCGAGAGCAGCCGACAAAACGGGGCCTGGCTCCCGCTGCAGCACGAACGAATTCGACACTAGTCCGGGAGGGGCCGATTTCCGTTTTCGCGGTTCGGTTTTCAGTTTCCGTGAATGCCTCGGACCGGTGGATGGTCGGCGACGGAGAATTCGGAGAATGAGGGGGCCTCTGGTGACCATGTGCCTGCGGGCGACTGGAGGCGTGAGGTGCACCGAGCGTCTCCGGGACCCCCAGCATCTCCGGGAAACCGGGCAAATGCCGGAACCGGGTGAACCAGTTCGCTGGCGAGCCATCGAATGGATGGCGTGGAATAATTAGTACTGGGGTGGTGGAGGAGGAGGTAGCGAAGAAGCGGGAGGAGCTGCCGGCGCCTCGGTCGGCTCCTCCGGCATGTCGACTCGCGAGCCCGAGTCGACATCACAGCCGCTTCCCGTCATTGCCACTCCACCCGCCAGAATCAGACACCACATCCACGGACGCCACGATCGGAACATTGCGATTCCCCTCCTTGCTGCCAAATGAGTTTTTCCGAATCCCAGGAGCTTTTCGGGCCGTTCCACGAGGTTGTGTCAGGCGCTCGAAGAGACTCCCCCGCCCGGAAGACCGCTAGTTTACGGTCCTCTAGTTTATACCGAGGTCCCAGACGATCTCGCCATCCCGCATGCCGCTCGCCGCCCGAAACTGTAGCGGGTCGACCTGTAGGCTAATCGGCCGGACGGAACCGTCGGCAAGACAGAACTGCACAATTCCCGGATGGTGGCTGCTGAATTGCCACCAGCCAGGACCTTGTCGCGGATCGTGCGCTAGGCCCCAAGCCGACGGATGACCGCTCCCCCCCATCCAGGATTGCGAGATGACATGCCCGTGATCATGGGGGGCGACTTCCAGTCGGCCACCACGCCATTCGCCAAACAGCAGAGTGTGAGAAGTCCCGTCGGTAATCGCGGCAAAGTTGTGCTCGGTTCGCGTGCTGAATATCCCTTCAAATCGGGCCCACGGCCCCCCGACATTGCCGAACTCCCCCGCGCTCGGCAAATAATTCGTCCTGCCCAGTTCGGCTCCTCCATTGCCATTGGTGAAGTACAGCATGTTTGCCACCGCCTGCTGCTGCTCGTGGTCAATATAGGTCAGCACGCAAGCGCCCACGGCAAACGTATTTCTCTCCGCGTTCGCCGATGGACAGAGAAAGGTGGAAATTCGCGCCTGGGCAATTTGCCAAGTGTTCGTCTCCTGCCACCAAGCTCGATCCGTGCGCCCCACGTCCAAGTCGATTTGAATCCGGTCCCGAACCGGCGAGAGTTCCATATGAGACAGGAGATAGGGGAAGGGTCCGACGTACTGATGCCCCGAATTCGGGTCGTAATCGGCTCCTTCGGGAGGAGTTCCCATGATCCCAGGAGGGAAACGGCCAAACATGTCGTGAAATCCATGCGCGGCCAAACCGATTTGCCGGAGATGATTGCTGCACTGCATGCGGCGTGCCGCTTCTCGAGCCGCCTGGACGGCAGGGAGCAGCAGCGAAACCAAGACGCCAATGATGGCAATTACCACCAACAATTCGACCAGCGTAAAGCCGGAACACCGGAAGGACCGCCGAATCGGCCGTTGGAAAGGAGCGTCACTCAGCGAATGAGTGGCCTGGCCGAATGGCGGGGGACAGTAGCCGAGCCGCGGGGGTGAGAGGCTCGCCGATGAAGGACTGGCGAATATCGTCGATCCGGCGGTTGGCCGGGTTGAACGGGGCGACTGCATTGCAACATCTCAACGATAGGGAGCTTCAGCCAGTCAGCAAACACACCCCCCTGACGCTGCCGAGTCCAAGTTGGCCCGGGGTCTCCTCGCAATCGAGACCCCTTTCCACCCCCATGGCACTACCTCAGGTCTCGCCATCCAATTTCGCACACTCTCGCACTCGCCACTTCAGTCCGCTCGGACCACGATAAGGGTGGCTGAGGGGATTCGAACCCCCGACCCTTGGAGCCACAATCCAATGCTCTATCCAACTGAGCTACAGCCACCATGCAAAACGCCGGTGCATGGCACAAGCGCGACCCGCCGCCGCCATGGTTTTGTCTTTGGCCCGAGCGATCTGATGGATCCTACTGTACACCGCGAAGGCGCGAAACGTCAACGGTCACTCGGACGAACTGGCCACAAACGGAAAATGTTCGTCGAGCGGAGATTCCGATAATTCCACCAAAAACTGGGCCAAATGCTCCACCAACAACTCCATCAACCGCTGACCCTTCTCGGCACTCGCCGCATGGGGGTATCCCGATCCGCTGTTCGTGGTGAGGAGGTGCCAGGGGCGCGTCATGCCGACCCACCCCTCCTCCAGGGCCTTGAATCGAACCGGAGTCGTCTCCCCCGCATCGGCCGCCAACTTGCCATCCGGCCCACGAGCGACCAGATGGGGAAAGTAGGCCAGGGCCAGCGACGTTTCCATTTCCCCGGCGTGATCGTCCCGATGCTCAAAAATCTTCGCGTAATCGGCTTGAACCGCTTGGTACCAGTTGCACAAAAAGAGATGAGCCGTCGTGCGGCCGTAAAGTTCGCGCAGGACGGGCTTGAAGTCGTAGCCGCCGCCGGGGCGCGGTCGGTGGGGCGGGGCGGCCACGAGCCGGCGGGGGCG
>JBJHCD010000489.1:0-5174 GCA_050485845.1 Pirellulaceae bacterium
GGTAGGTATCGCGGTAGGGCTCATCCGCCACGTGCGCTACCGCGCCGATCCCCGCCACATAGTTGGCCGGAACGGGAATAGGAACTTGTGCCAATGCTCCCAGCCAGCCTGGTAGCATTTCAAGATCGATCTTAGCCTGTTGGTAAGTTGCGTCCGGAATCGAATTAAAAGAATTAACGCTCCCCGTACCTATGGAGTGGGCTTCACCCGTCTCATGCACGCCTAGCCAGGGCGAGACACACCGCTGAAAAATGGCGAATCGCCCAAGACGCTCAAAGGGTGCTTCGAACACATATCCAAGGTGGAGCACATATAAAGCAAGGAGTACCATCGCGGCCAATTGCGAAAGTTCACTGCGCACGGACGTCCGAGGCGTTTGCTGAACTTTGTTCCGGTCTGACCGGGCGACCCAACGACTTATTGCCCACACGAGCAACCAAAGCGGTGCCATGAGGATCCAGGTGTACTTGGCAAGATAGGCTAGGCCCATCATCAGGCCCGCGCAAAGAGCACGCTGTCCCGAAGGTGCCCGCCGCCAACGCCAGTAACCATACCAAGCCGTCAGGCCAGTTGCCGCTGCGGTCATGTCACCAGTGACCAGTTGACCATTGGCTAACACCTCGGGGCAGGTGCACCAGAGTGCTGCGGATAGGAGGCCTCCGCGAGGGCCGTATAAGTCCTTGGCCCAATAGTAACACACGGCGCCGCCCACGACGCTCATTGGTATTAGAGCCCAACGTCCTAGTGTGACCCAAGCGAGTGCCCGGTCTCCGGCATGATTGTGCAATTGCGAGTGTGTGCGTCCTTCGCAAACGTCAAACAAGGCTAAAACCGGCACCGCCGCAATTCCCCCTGTCAAAGGGGGGTTTCCTGGGTCGATTCCAAACCACTGTGTACGCCAGTATATGATCCCGGCACACAACCTCCCAAGCTCGTTTCGAGTCGGTGCCTGCCAGTGCGCGCTCAAGGCTAACAGGAGTGAATGCAAGACCAGCATGGTGAAGAGCGCCCAAGTCGCGAAGGACTTCCCTTCGCTCCACTTCACTACTGACCGTGGCCCTGTATTCTTGCATGCCATTATCCGCACTCCTCGATTGTCCAACTGCCGAGACTACGTGTCTGATCGTTACCAACAGCTCGTGGCCATTGATCCCATTTTGGACATTCGGCAAAAAACTGTCTCATAGTGGTCCTTCGCTCCGCGAAAGAACGCGCACTTTCGCGGAGCGAAGGACAACACCAAATTCTCGATCAATGTTTAGCAATTGTATCGGGCGTAAGACCCATTGGATCTCGCGAAGGCATATTTGCACGTAGCTTTGCTCGGATTCGGCTCAAACAGCGGGATGGGAGCGTAGAGTGCTTGAGATAGGTTGCCCATGCACTTGGAGACATTCTCACGGCGCGACTAAATAGTGGGCCAAGAAGTGGAACGCGGCCAAAGAACATTTGCCGCAAGGCAAGGTTCAACTCTGCCGAAAATTGGGCCGCGAGTGGCACGACTTGATTGTGTGGGTGTTGATTCATCCAGGTCGAAAGGTGGCGATTGAGCACGCGGGCATGCTGCCGACGCAGGTCATCATCCGAAGGACCGCGAGCCACAGTTTGAGACTCGCCATGAATGCGAAAACTAGCTAATGGCTCGGGAACTAGCAGGACGGGACCGGATAGGGCAAGCTTCAGCCAAAAATCCCAATCAGCCGAATACCAAAGTTGTTCGTCGAGGTAGCCGACACGGCGTGCTGCATCGGCACGGAATATTGTGGCGGGAGTAGCGATCCAGTTCTGTACTAGAAGACTTCCGGCCACTTCGCGAGCCGCTGCCTCGCTGCCGTGCAGCCTGAGACTCCTAAGGGAACTTGGAAAGTTCCAGATTCCTCGTCGTGAAGACTGCTCGTCGATAAACCAAGCGGGATGCGCCAACAAGTCCGCCTCGGGATAAGACTCCGCCAACTCTCGAAGGCGACTGATACGTCCTGGGCACCACATATCGTCCTGATGCAACCAACCAATGAATTGCCCGCTTGCGAGACGCATTCCATGATTTGTATTAGCCACCCAATTCCGTGATTGTCGTTGACAAATCCGGTGCGAAATACCGCGAATTGACGATCGAGCAACGTCCAGTGTATTGTCTGTCGATCCATCGTCGACGAGTACGACTTCGACATCACGACATTTCTGAGCGACAACGCTTGCAAGACTCTCCTGAAGGTATCTTACCCCGTTCCGCGTCGGAACAATCAAGGAAAGCCAAGGCATTAACGACATTGCGATCCAAACTCAGCAAAAATAGCCAATCCGGATGGACTCACCGATTGCGGAAATTATCACACACCGACTCATATCAATCCGTTCAATCGCCAGTTTGCCGCGGATCTCAGAAATCAATCAATCGCCGGAAACTGACCAACACAATGCTGAAATCTCCACGACCGGCTGACGCACGTCGGACGTACGCACTACAACTTTTTCTCTTTCGAAACCGTTCTTCGGAATGTAGTCGACTCTACTGTGGAGCTCAAGAATGTGGGAACGCCGAACTTCGCTAGTTAGCGCAGTGATTACCTCCAGGAATGGCGGAACGTGGACCTCGGTAATCGAAAAGGCGATATCACCTGAAATCACAACAGACAGTTCGCATGGCATGCCGGATCGAACCACGAATCGCCCCGGATCACACGAAATCGGATAT
The DNA here is from genome assembly GCA_050485845.1 of Pirellulaceae bacterium. GTDB lineage: Bacteria > Planctomycetota > Planctomycetia > Pirellulales > Pirellulaceae > JBJHCD01. The sequence goes on from JBJHCD010000489.1 coordinate 2,696, forward strand.
GACGTTCTCCATGCGACAGCTACATCAATCTCTTCGTCACCAACTCCTACGAGGATGCGTTTGCTCATAGAAGGAACTCCGAGCGCAGCCAGCGGGTCCAAAAATACAACTTGCAAGCGGCCCCGACGCTCGATGAAACCTTCACGAATCTCCCATCCACCGACATCGTGAATCCCAATCGCCATCGCATCACACGGACCATCCAGCACCTTGGCGAAAAACTCGTTGCGCGAATCATCGCCGAATTCACGACCAGTAATCTCCAATTCCAACGCGAGGCTATCACCCGACGGCACGAACACCAGATTCGGCGGCGATTCGATCTCCAATCTAGGGAGTCGGTCCATTTTTAGGCCCATCGTCAGCCGATTGCCGCCGCTAACTATAATCGATGCGCTTTCCTGGACTCGACCACTAGCACTTGCACTAATGTTAACGTCAACGTTAATTAATCCATCAGGGGGTATTACATCGGAACTAAGTGTCGCCAACGTACAATTGCACGATGTGCCGCCCGGCTCGACTCGAACCTCCACGTCGGATTGATTGTGAACCTGAAACCGATGAGTCACAGGTTCAGTATCAGCAGTCGAATAAAGTAACACTCCCTTGTCCACCAAGACCGACTCTTGAATGCGATTAGTGCCAGCCTCCATCACCCCAATTCTATTGCCGATTAAACGACTCGCGTCGTTCTCTGTGACGTTAGACGGGTTGTTCGTCCCCCGCGACACGAGACCAAGAGAATCGCATCCACCGACGAATAGCAAAACAACAAATAAAGTCAGTCCGCCCCACTTCACTGGGTCCCCTCCCCGGTTAGGAGCATGATCGAGATACGCTACTGCTTGACGCGACGCCATCGTGTCGCCCCGATGAATATTCCAATAAGTATTACGATCCCGAGAATTAGAAGCATGGTGCGCCCCCAAAATCTAGGAATCTGCTGCTGACTGTCCGCACTAGGTTGTTGCTCAAATACGAAACGAGCACCTGGGCTAAAGTCCTCCAGACTGACCTGAGTACAGTCCAAAAGTCCTGCGGCACATGCATTATGGGCGTCACGCAGATTGATGACGTGCGTCCCTTCGGACAGTTCGATCACGAATGCACCGTCGGCAAGCGAGCCCTCCCTCAAATCGGCCGAATGCCACCGACCTGTTCGCCACACACCATCTGCCCCGCTCCCGCTTTGACTGACTGTCACAATTGAACTCGGAACCAATCCCCCGTCGCATTGAACGAAGTTGCTGCGATGCTCAACTCGGTGGTATCGCGAACCATCACTTCCGACATACGTCCATTCACAACGCTCAATCACCGATAAGTCTGGCTCCGTCCAAAACATCAGTCGGAGATCGGCCGTGTAGGCTTTTGTCGCGTAGGTCACAGTCACATGTAATCGAGAGTCGCCAAGTGGTTCAATGTCCCCCTTCACATTCATCGCGTCACCGGGAATGCTTAGGACGTCGCCGGCCGGACGCGAGTTTATCGATAGCGGATTCAGGAGCCCGCGGAATCGTTGACTTGCCACCGGGGTTTCACCCTGTTGATAAGGCTCTCTCCGGCTAAGAACGAGCGACGGTTTGTCGGGCGAGTCCAATGAATTGAATATCAACCATTGGGGCGTAAACACTTCTTCAAATGACGCAAATAAACCAGTTGTATAATCGCCGTGGTCAGTAAAGACCGCCTCTTGGTCATACTGATATGAATGCCGAATCATGCTTCCTCCCTTCGAAAGCACTCCTCGTCCGCCCTGTCGCGTCGAATCCTCGATCCAGTCGAGTGCCAGCCCTCTCTCAGGGCTCGAACTTCTACCAGTATCGTGTCGAAAAGTACATGTGAAGTTAACTGACTGCGCCCATTGGCGAGTTTCCAATCCGAGCGCTTCGATTCGTGGATCAAACTCGGCGCGGACATATACTTGGTTAGAAGCTATTGCCGCACATAAAATCCCGATAGCCAATAAGATACTGGTCCTCTTACTCGGGAATGAACAAGGTAACGGTCCACGCAAAGCCAGCGTGTGCTGAGCAAGTCGGTGAACATCCTGCTGATCGCATCTAACACACCTCACGCGTCTTAGAGAAATCACCATTCATCTACCCCTTATTCTAACAAACAACTCGCGGATGCCGATGGCCATAATGCAAAGCTGTAACGTACAGACGCGACGATTTACTGAATTTATAATCTGAGCCACGCTCATTTACGATACTAACGAATGAAATTCCACTTGAACCGGACGCGCAGCCGCAGATCCGGAATTCATATGCCCGTTGAGGTCGCGTTCGAACACCAATCCTGACGATGCCATGTTTGGCCTTGCATTACCGAATCAACTTGGCGCAATATCGCCCCACTAGGCCTTAAACAAGCGAAGATTTTATAGGATTTCCGGTGAAAGTCGCCGGCGCACCGGTTGCGCCGACCGCCGCGAGTCGCGGGGCCAAGCTTTCTTCGAGTTGTGTGTCTC